>DATGFK010000657.1:0-5409 GCA_035309185.1 Aggregatilineales bacterium | reverse complement strand
TGGTGCGGGCGGATCGTTTTCGTCGGGCGCGGACATCGCCCTCGCGCAGGCTGATGGCGTGACTCCGGCCAGCGTCTACAAGATTCTGACCGATGCCTACGCCCCGGCCCTGAAAGCCATCCGTGCCTGCCCCTGGCCCGTCATCGCGGCGGTAGATGGCATGGCGGCGGGCATCGGTTGCGACCTGGCGCTGGCCTGCGACATCCGGCTGGCGTCCGAACGGGCCGCCTTCGCTGAACTGTTCATCCGCGTCGGGTTGGTTCCTGACGGCGGCGGGACTTATTTGCTGCCGCGCCTGGTGGGCCTGGGCAAAGCTCTGGAGATGATGTTCACCGGCGAAACCGTGGACGCGCAGGAAGCGTTGCGCCTGGGACTGGCGAACAAGGTTTTCCCAGCCCAGTCCTTTTACGAAGATGTAAAGCGCTACGCCGATAAGCTATCCGGCCAGGCCCCGCTGGCCTTGATTCGCGGCAAACGGGCCATGTTGGCCGCCCTGGGTGACAAATCCTACGAAGATGCTATGGCCCGCGAAGCAAGCTATCAGCGCGAAATCTTCGAGAGCGAGGATGGCTTTGAGGGATTCCGGGCGTTTCTGGAAAAGCGCCCGCCGCAGTGGAAGGGCAAATAAGCGCTGATGCCCGCTGTACCTTTCAAACCGCGCGACGGTCAGTACGTCGCCACGGCTGAATTTTACGTCCGCTACGCGGAGACCGATGCGCAGGGAATTGTGCATCATTCTTCGTACATCCTGTGGATGGAAGAGGCCCGACTAAATTTTGCCCGCAGCGTCGGCATTGATTACGCGGAGGCCGAACGTGCGGGCCGTTTGATGAGCATTGTCGAGCTTCAGACGCATTACCATAGGGCCATGCGCTTTGGGGATATTGTGCGCGCCCGCTGCTGGCTCGAATCGTTCAAAAGCCGCGCGATGACCTTCGCCTACAACATCCATCGCGTGGGCGACGAAGGTGTGTGCATGAGCGGCGCAAGCAGACACGTGTGTCTCAACCGCGAGGGCACTATCGCCTCGTGGCCGGACTCGTGGCGCGCGCTGATGACCCGCTGACTAACTCAGTTCATCGCAGGCCTTATCAACTCCATAAGTCTGAAGGAATGTTTAGCGCGGCGGACGGGCCATCGTCAGTTTGACCCGCAGTTGCCCGAATTCGATCACATCGTTTTCATGCAGGGGATAGGCCTTGTTGGGCATCAAGGTCTTGTCGTTGATGCGCGTACCATTGGTGCTGCACATGTCGCGCACATACAGCATCCCGTCCAACACGTAAATCAGCGCATGGTGGCGTGAAACGCCGGAGTCAAGCGCGCCATATTCCGTGAGATCCAGTTCGGGAGCGTAGCCGTCGGCGATGTCAGAGCGCCCGACCGCGATCTGCGAGGCAAGCTCCAGATGGAGAGCCGGGCTGTTGTCAATTCCGATCTGTAGGAGAAGCTTCCAGGGGCTGCGCTTTGCGTTGAAGGCCAGCGGCGGCGGCAGTTTTATCGAAACTTCGGTTGCCACTTGTTCTGCGTCGGTTGCCGTTGTTTGCTGGATTGTGGATTGAGCTTGTGGCACCATTAAGATAAACTCCGATGTTTGCTAAAGTGTCTTGATTATCTCTTGTTCATGATAGCATGTTCCAACGAAAAATCAACTGTTTTTCAACAATTCAAAGATTTTTCACAATTGCGGCGGTGCTACTGGCTGGCTGTAGTGCCACGGGCGTCGCGCCGGTTCCCCGGCTGCCCTGGCGCACGCTCTGGCAATTCGACGGCGCCGCCTTTGACGACCCGCCCGCGCTGTGGACAAACGGTACACAAACTCTCCTGGCCTGGCCGGGAGAGCCTGACTCGCCTGGAATCCACTGGGTTGACCTGAGCAGCAGTCCAGGCCAGGCCGGGCCGATCATGCCAACCGTGCTGCCACTCGGCAAGACGCCTCGCGCACTTACGATGGTTCCGGCTCATGACGGTTGGATGCACCTGCTGTGGCTGGACGAAAGCCTGCCCGGCGCAGTCCGCGTATGGACAACAGTGGTGAGCGCCGACGGGCATGTTGATCATGCGCCCATTGCGGTCAACAACAAAGTGACCTCGACCTATTCCGTCCTGGCTCTGGCTAATGGCAGCGCTCTGACGCTCTGGACAGACGCCAGCCGTCGCTCCAGTCTGTATGCGCAGGTGCTGGATGATGTGGGCAGACCCTTCGGGGCCGTGTATCTCAGCGATAATGTAAATTTCCCGTCGGCAGCGCTCGACCTTTCGGGCAGGCTGCACCTTGCCTGGCTGGAAGCGCAGTCGCCGACGCTTTGGGTCATCCATTATCTGCTGCTGTCAGACCCCCGCAGTCTGGATTTCCAGGCCTCCCTGGAACCGCCACAAAACTCGCCTATTGGGCTGATCCACCTGACTGCTGGTCAAACTATCGGGAGTTTTGCCATCGCCGCCGATGCCAGTCGTGTGTATATGCTGTGGACGGCGCTGGACGCCTCCACGGCTGCGAGCAGCGCAGGCGTGATCGGTTCTGCGCACGGGCTGTCCTTCCCGCTCGGCGATGACAGCGCACTCGGCACTTTGTCATTCGCGGCATCGGGGCTGGATAGTCCTGGCTCTGCCGCGCGAAGCAACGTGCGCAGTCTATATATTCAGAAAGTTGCTGAAAAAACGCTGGCCGTCGGCGCGCTGGTCGGGAATTGGGATGAGAACACCCACACCTGGCAGGACACGCCCGCCGCGCTGCCCATCACGCCCAGTGGCGTGGGCGCGCTTCAGCCGGTCTTTGCAGGGACAGCAGACGAAACGCTGGGCGATGTGGCGCTGGCTTCCGATCCTGGCGGCGGGCTGGTGGTGGCCTGGTCAACGCTGCACGCCAATGGTAAATCCGCGATCACGCTGGCAAGCACACGCTAGGAATTCCTCACCGCCTGGCCTGCTCACGTTGTGGCGGTGATATACCGGCGCAGGTAGCGCTTCGCCTCTTCGATGTCGTCGAAAAAGCTGGGGGCGTCGCTGCCTACGGCCAGCACCAGCAGCGGCGCGGCCAGCGTTCGCATCAGCCACGAGACGCCCACCACCGCGACCCGTCCGGCGTTGGGCAGCATGTCGCCGCCGATCACCTGGCTCGATGCTTGCAGGAGAGCCAGGTTCACCGCCGCGTCGCGCAGGTCAACCAGGGCATGAACCGGGTGCTGTGACGCCTCAAAAAGGCGCCGGGTATCGGCTTTGGCCGTAAGTATTTCTTCGGGCGTCCAGGTCTTCTCGACTTGAAAATGAAGTATCCAATCGTTTTCTATCATTTGTAAGTTAATCGGCATGTCCTGCCCTCACTCCTTTGGGATAACTTAATTTTAACCTGTTTGCGTTATACTCTTTGCGATTCCAGAATTTCGCCGTAAACTATAGAACAACCTTTCAATCTAGACACGGCTTGCAAGGAGAATACATTGCCTACCTGGATGGTGGTCGAAGACGAGCCAGATATTTACGATGTACTGCTGGCGATGTTTGAAATCTGGGGCATTGAAGGGGTCGCCTTTGTAGATGGCGCCGAAGCCGTGGCCTGGATTGACGACGTAGACAAGGGAAGTGCTGCCGGAGAACTGCCTGAACTGGCGATCCTGGACATTCGGTTGCCGGAGCTGTCTGGCCCGGAAGTTGGCGCGCGCCTGCGCAAGAGTCCGCGCCTGGGCAAGATGGCGATTGTCATGATCACCGCCTATCGCCTGACTCCCGAAGAAGAGACGAATATTAAGAAGCAGGCACAGGCTGATACGCTGATGTACAAGCCGTTGCCTGCGATGCCCGAACTGCGCCGAATCCTGGATGGGATTATCAATCACCGCTCGGCGCCGCCGGAAGCGCCAGCGCACCCAACGCCCCCGGCAGTCACGCCGCCCGCTGCGAAGCCTGCCCCCGCCGCAACGCCGCCTGCTCCCGCAGCGCCTGCGTCCTCCTCTAGTTCGTCATCCAAACCGGCCTCGCATTCAACACCGCCGAACTCAGGATCGAATGCTTCGGGAACACCGTCGGCCAAGAAGCCGACCTCGCCCCTCAAGCCGCCCTCCCGTTCGCGCACGTCGCGTTAAGAGTCTCTATTGCAACGCCTCGCCGCAAAGGATCAAATCGGATCACAACCGTGAAGCAAAGTTGCATGGGCCAGCGCGCTAGAATACAATTCTGCTTCAGCCAACTCCCATCTTCGTCTTTGTGGCTCCTGGCGAAATGGGATACTGGCTCTAATCCTTGTCATGGCACCAGAAGCCGGGAATTATGCAGAGTCTAAATCCTACTCGTATCGTGCAGCGCCGGGGTCGGGAAGTGATGATCATCGGCGCGTTTGTGCTGATGACGGGTTTGCTTGCCTGTGGGTGCAGCCTGGTCGCTTTTTTGCTGTTCTCCAGTACTTTGTTAGGCTACGGCCTGCTGGCGCTGGGAGGAATTGTTATCCTGGTTGGGGTGGGCTTCATGGTGCGCGGCCTGACCTTCCGCATGGAAAACCAGCCAGCGCTGGCCGTCGCGGACGTGTTAAGCCGCGAACTCGATTCCAGCTTCACCCTGATCCGCAACGTCAGCCGGGGCGGGCTGGGCTATATTGACGCAGTTCTGGTCGGACCGCCCGGCGCCCTGGTCTTCCGGATCGTAGACCAACCCGGTGACTATTCCAACGAAGGGGCAGACTGGCTCGAACGCAAAGGCGGGCGAACATTCGTGATTTCCAGGCTGAATGCGACTCGGGAATGCGTGACTGATGTCCTGGCGCTGCGCAAATACCTGGCAAAGAAAGGCCTGGCGAATGTGCCGGTGTATGGCGTGGTCGTCTTCACCAGCCCCCAGGCACAGCTAACCGCCCGCCAGCCTACCGTGCCGATTGCCGCACTGCGCACGTTGACGACAGTCCTGCGCCGTGATTACCTGGCCGAAAATCGTGTTGACCCCGCCACCGTCGAAAAAACGGTACAGACGATCTATACGTGAGCGCCACACCAAGCGATCAATCCCCTGGCGCCACTTTGACGTGTTTCGCCAACCGTTTGCGCCGCTCCTGGATGAGATCGTAGGATAGGCGCAGCAAGTCAATAGCCCGTTCCACGTCCGATAGGGCATTCAGATAGAACGTGATGCCAATCTCCGGGTAGATGTGATGCGGTTCGGCGCGGCCAGCCGCCACCAGTTCATCGCGCACCTTGCTGGGGAACGTTATGTCAAGCTGCGCGTCGCCGTGAATATGGCCGATCTCCGTTGCGCCGATACGCCATTCCAGGCCACCGAAGCGATGTCTCCCCGAAGTCACGTCGCGCCACTGCATGAGCGCGGCGTTGATAAGCTGTTGGGCATTACGGACAGACATTTTCCCTCCCTTGTTGTCTTCCTTGATTATAAACCAACGGGCGCCTCTTGCAGATGAGGCGCCCT
>DATGFK010000656.1:0-3439 GCA_035309185.1 Aggregatilineales bacterium | reverse complement strand
GGATTCCCCATCGCACCCTTATAACTTCATCTCCAACGCGGACGAGCTTCACTACACCAAGCCCAATCCCCATTTTTACGAGGAACTCATGGCCCGCGTCGGAGTCGAGGCAGACGAGGCCATCATGGTTGGCGATAACTTCGACGACGACATCGTGCCTGCTGCTGCCGCTGGCCTGGGCACATTCTGGATTTCCGAAGGCCACAACGGTAAGCCCTCCACCGCGCATTCTACGACGCCAGTCGAAATGCAGCCGGATGGCACTGGGACGCTGGCCGATTTTGCCCGCCGGGTAGACGAAGGCTGGCTGTCAATTCCAAAAGATCGCCCGCGCACCGTATCCCAGGTCGCGCCGCGCATGTTGGGCAACGTGGCCGCGCTGTTCGGGCTTGCGGAATCGGCAAAGGTTGAATACTGGGACATGCGCCCCGATCCCAACGAATGGTCGCCCCTGGAGATTGTGTGTCATCTGCGCGACAGCGAACGCCTCATCCAGCGGCCACGCCTTCAGCGAATCGCCAGCGAAGATAACCCCTTCATTTCCGAACCCGTGCCGCCGCCTGGCCCGCGTGAACGCGATCTGTCAGGCGAGGATGCCCACACGGCGCTCAGGCAGTTCTGGGAGGAGCGCTGCGCCACGCTCGAATTCCTGATGACGCTTACACCGGAACAATGGCAGGCGCCCGCCCGTCACAGTGTTTTCGGTCCAACCACGCTGCTGGAGATGGCCCACTTCAGCTCACGCCACGATCATCTACACATCAACCAGTTGTGTCAGACGCTGGGGCGCTGCAAGCAGGAAGTGCGCGCCCGCTAAATCGCGATGGAGGCGAAACAGTAACCCCGACAAACGCAACGCCGTCAACCAGGCACCTGCACGTCAGGCGTCAGGTAGATTCGTAAAGATGACCCGGATCGTCAAATGGCCCAGGCGCAATTCATCGCCATCGCGCAGAACGGCATTCGTTTGCGGGGTCAACAGACGACCATTCAAGCTCGTTCCGTTGCTGGAAGACAGATCGGTGACATAGACCATATCTCCCGTCCGCCGCAGGCGCACGTGACGGCGCGACACTCCCCGTTCTGACGCCTGAAAGGCGTTCAGGGCAACATCCACGTGTGCGTCTTCCGGGTTGTTGCTGTGCCGACCAATGACAAGCCGCTCCAGAGACGGCAAAATGAGCTGCTGGCCGTCTATTTCAAACGTAATGGCCTGCTGTTCCTTCACAAACACCCGGCCAATCGGCCACTGCGCAGGAGTGGTGGGCCTGGATTCTTTGTCAAACTGCCGCGTTTTTCCTTCAGATAAGAACACGATGCTGCAATTTGGGCACATCAGCTCGCCCGCTAAACATGCCTGGCCGCAACGGGGACAGACAAAAATTCCTTCCTCCTCGCGAACGGCAGCGTTGAGCAGGTCCCGGTCTTCCTCAGATAGTTGCGGAACGGTTTCCTCTTTCCTGGGAAGAACGCTGTCACCCTCTAACGCAGACACCGTGGAAATGCTCATCGTCATCAGATTCCTCAGCGGGCTATGGGAACGGATATTTAGGACTGTGCAGACTCGTACAAACCTGGGCAAACGCTATTGCTCGGAACACAACTCTATGATGATTTGTCGTGCAAAAATGCAAAAATGGGTCAATAGCGAAGGAATGTCTGTAATAGTATTGCGTTACATGGAGATGGCTCAATAAGACAGGTGTACTGTATTATTCGTGCTCTGTCAGAACATGAGCGACACATGCACGATGATTTGAGAGCGCGTTTTGAGGCACGACGATTGGACTGACACACTTGCAGCCACACAAAAAACGCTGTACTGTCGAGCGTGAAGTACAGGGAAACATCCACAGGGCAGAGAAAGCGTAACGTGATGTCCCGTGTTGTAAAGACAATCCGACTCTCAAAATTGGATACCCTGCCCGGAACCAGCATGTCGCCCAGCGATATGCAGTGCGATGGGGCCATTGTGGTGATGCGTGACGATGGCAGCATCAGCGTTGCGGTATGGGTCGCCAGCCCAACCCATCCGGACAGACCTTCCATCCGCTACAGCTATAAGATCGACGCGCAGGGCAACTATATCCTGGGCAGTGCTCGCTATTCCCGGAAATCTCTGGAAGATCTGCTGCGGGGCCTGAGTACCCCACCTACGGACTCTAAAACATGAGACTTGCGGACAGAAAGCGCCCTGACTCCTCCACCAGACTCTCGCATACTGCTGTAGGTATTAGGTACCGATTAGACCCTAAAGCCCAACGGGGATGGTATGCTTCCCAATATAAAGTCCGCGCATAATGATTGATAGGGTCAAAAATTTATGCGAATAAATGATGATGCCTAGCGGAATACAGGTTATCCAACTGTCGGAACTGGATACCTTGCCCAAAACCAGTCGCTGTCCTGCCGACATGGACTGTGACGGTGCAACCGTGATTGTCTTGCAAGATGGCAGTCTGCGCGTTGCGGTGTGGTCAGCCAAAGGCGACATGACACCTTCCATCCGTTATAGCTATCATCTTGATACCAGTGGCAATTATATTTTGGGAAGCGCACGCTACCGAGGCGATCTGCCAACCACCAGCGACAGAGCTTGATACATGGCTTCTCCACAGACCTGCACTCACGGAAAGTTTTCTATCCCACTGAACCCTTTAGTCTCCGACTTCGTCCAGGTGCGTTGCGTAGTACAAAATACCCCGCTTGAAGTATTGGAGCCGCTCGTCGGCGGTCGTCTCGATCAAGTTTGTCAACGCGAGTTCCATTGCTTCCCGGTGTTGACCCGTGTTGTAGAGCGTCATCGCCAGGAAAACCTGGAGTACCCGGCTCTGCGGAAAGGCCTGGACGCCGCGCCGTAACGTTTCCTCCGCCGACTGGTACTGCCCCAGGCCACGATAGGTGCTACCCAAACCCAGGTAGGCGCGTTCCAGATCGGGGCCTGACAACCCTTGCTCGAAGGCCCGCAAATAGTAGGGAATAGACTCGTGCTCCAGCCCCAGGTTGTCGTGAACGACAGCCGCTTGAAAGGCGATTTCGGCATCGTTGGGATAGGCAGCCGCCAGTTCCAGGAGCAACGTTCGCGCTTTGCCCAGAATGGCTTTATCTTGTTTCGCCCGTCCCTCTTCGCGCATCTGGATGGCTTCAGATAAACGATCTCGATGAATCATTTGAAGCTCGCCTCGACCCGCGCCCGCAAGCCGCGCAGGCGATCTACCGGCTCGTTCACGTAGACGAAACGTACAAAGTTGGCGCTGCGCTGGCTACCCCAGCCGGTCATGGCCGTTGCGGCGATCTTCCCGCGTTCCAGCAAGCGCTGTGAGGCCTGTTCGCCGGTCAGGCCAAAGCCGGACACGTCCATCAGCAGCGACCATCCGCCCTGCGGTTTGACCAGCGGCAGACCCTCCAGTTCCTGCAAGATCACGTCCCGGCGACGTTG
>DATGFK010000655.1:0-5575 GCA_035309185.1 Aggregatilineales bacterium | reverse complement strand
CAGGTACTTTACACGAACCGGGACTATGAAGACGCTATTGTCGAGTTTAAGACGTGTCAGAAACAGCAAAAATCTGACAACATCCCGCCCGATACGCGCCTGACGGAATGCTGGTATCTCCAGGGCCTGGCGGACTTCCTGCTGGGCGCCTGCGACCAGGCGATGCCGATCTTCAATGACCTGCTGACCTGGACGCATGACGCGACGGCGATCCGTTTTACCAATACGGGTATCAACAAATGCGCCCTGGCTTACAGCGGCCAATATCTTACGCCGACGCCCATTCCCCCCACCAACACGCCGCCACCGCCCATCCAGTAGCCGAAATTCAGATCAGAACCAGATCGTTATGCAGTTACGCACCCCGAAACGATATACCGCTAAAGGCAGCCGTCGCCCGCTGCTGAACTTGCACTGGTTGTGGCTGTACATCCTCGTACCGATCCTGTTGATTCCGGCAGTGCTGGTTTGGGATAACCGGCAGTCCATCGGGGATAACGTCTCACAATGGCTCAACAAGCATGTTCTCGTTGCGCCACTCCCCACGCCAACCCCGGCACCGACTCTCACTGGCGATGCCAGCGCGGCCCTGGCAGAAGCCTTCAAAGGTGGGCACGTCAATAAAGCTGTGAACATCCTGGAAACGCTCTCAGATCAGAACCCAAACGCCGCCGGGTTCCCAGCTCTTGCCGCGCAATTCGAGGCGCTGCGCTCTTACGGAAGCGACAAAGCCAAGTTGGATGAAGCATCTCAAATGGCAACGCGGGCCATCAACGCAGACCCGGAAGCTTATGACGGCTGGTTGAGCAAGGCTATCGCCCTGGATTACTCCGGCCAACCGCAGCGAAGCCTGCCCTACGCCCTGCACGCCAGGGATTTTGATGACAAGAACCCCATGATTATCGCCGTCATGGGCGAAATCTATCACGATCTGAATCAGGATGACCAGGCCAAGAAACTCCTCACCGACGCGATTGCGAAGGCGCAGGCTGCCACCCCCGTTTATCGGGCGGCCCTGGCACATGCCTACTACGTCCAGGCCGAAATCCTGGACGCCTCCAATGCAGCCGGGGCAGACGTTATCAAGATGCTTGAAAAAGCCTGGGCAACCGCAATCTCTGATCCGCCTGATCCCAGCATTCCATCTGGATATATTGCGCAGTACCTGTCGGCTTACTACCTCAATATCGGCCAGCCCAACCAGGCCATTCAACTGCTTACGGCTGCCGTCGCACGCGACGCTGACGATCCGATTCTGCAATTGGCGCTTGGCAACGCCTACCTGAACCAGGGTGACGCAAATAAGGCACGCACTTACATCTCCACCTGCCATGACCTGGCCCCGCAGGAACCAAAATGTCTACGAGCACTCGCGCAACTGTACTTCGGCGAGCAGAACTACCAGCAAGCTGCCGACTCCATCCAGCAAGTCATCGGCCAGGGATCGCAGAAATCCAGCGATTACTACCTCGCCGGACTGTCTTACGGGTATTTGAACGAGTGCGCGAAAGCAGTCACCGTCTTACAGCAGGGTTTGCCGTTCGTTGACCCGTCCGACTCCAAATCACTCAGCAAATTTAGCGATGCGCTGCAAGGCTGTGGCGCAGCCGCGATCAATCTGACAACCCTCGCAGCAACCGATTCCGCACCCGTGGCGACCCTGACACCAACGCCCAAAAAGCGCTAAGTGCCGATTGTGGCTCCGTGGCCTTTTGGTCAGTCTGGGTGGTCAGTCTGGCTGAGACATAGCCGCGTGCTGGCGCTCAAAGGCCAGGGCAATCTGTTCCAGAAAGCGCTCGGCATCGCGGGGTGAGCGGCTCACGTCTGCCAGGGCATCCGGGCCAACCTTTTCGGCAATTCTTCGAGCCAGAAGAACAACAACATATTCGCGACGGTGGAGCATGGCACGCCGTTGCAGGTAGTCAATCACGTCCTGGCGATCCATTTCGTTGAGCGTGTCAACGCGCACCGTGGACGGCAGTGCGTCTCCAGGCTGAATGTGATAGTAGGTGACTTTTGTGCTGCCACGCACAGCGTCCAGGGTGATCTTTTTATGTTCCCGGATCACGTAAGTGCGCGCGGCAAGATCGCCCAGGCGCTGGGTGTGAGACGTAGCAAACATGACCACCAGCCCAACACCGTACAGGGCGGGGAAGAAGTCGAACAAGCGCAGCAAATTACGGATGATGGCAGCGCTCGTCGTCACGGGCAGGCCAGTGGTCATGACGACACGCAAGCCGAAGAGGCGTTTGCCCGGCGTTTGGCCGTTCCACAGGAACTCAAAAAACAGGTGATAGAATACGATGAGGATAAAAACGAGGCTCGACCAGGCCAGCAGTACGTATTGACCGGTACCTGAACGGGCCGTTGCGCGGGCAAAAATATACGTCATGATCAGTACGAGAATGATCAGAATTGTATAATCTATCATAGCTGCGACGCAGCGCGACCCGAAGCCCGCGATTTCGGCATCGAGCAGAACGTTTTCAGGCGTATCTATTTGCAGGCTATCGGCAAGGTCGGACATAAGCGATCCCTATTCAGGATTCACAAACTGTATGGCTTCAGATGATTTTATCAGACTTCGCGAAAAAGATTGGAAACGGCTTGAAAAGCTGACTGACCAGAGGCGGGGGCGCGGGGCGCTGTCCGCGACCGAGATCAGAGAACTCGGCGTGCTCTACCGTGCGGTCAGTTCTGACCTTGCCCTGGCGCAGCGGGACTATCCAGGGCAGCGAGTCACTGCCTACTTGAATCAACTGCTGATCCGCACGCACAGTTATATTTACCAGGAAAATGTCAGCGACCTGCGGCCCGTGCTCCGCTACTTCACCCACGATCTGCCGCACACCTTCCGCCAAACGTTCATCTTTACGCTGGTTGCTTTTCTCATGTTCATGATCCCTGCGGTGATCGGCTATCGGATGACCTACAGCAATCCCGACACTGCCAGCGTTCTTGGCCTTGAATCCGAACGGCAAACCCTGGCCGACCATCAAACGTGGACGGATATACCGGTCAATCAACGTCCCTATGCCGCATCGTTCATCATGAGCAACAATATCAAGGTCGCGATCCTGGCTTTCGGCGGAGGAATCCTGTTCGGGCTATTCAGCTTTTATCTCTTGGTCACTAATGGGCTGGCTGTAGGCGCGGTACTGGGATTGGCCGCCCGCTACGATCTCGGCCAGGCCTTGCTCGGCTTCATGGCCGGGCATGGCGTGATCGAGTTGAGCGTGATTTTCATTGCCAGCGGAGCCGGGTTGCAACTGGGGTGGGCGCTGCTCAGCCCTGGGCGCTATTCCCGGCAGGATGCGCTTGGTCTGGCCGCAAAACGAGCTGTCACATTGGTCATTGCCGCGTTCCCACTCCTGATTATCGCCGGGACGATTGAGGGCCTCTTTTCGCCCTCCAACCTCTACCCGTTCTCGACACACCTGGCGATGGGACTCTGCACAGGCGCGATCTTATACGCCTATCTGCTCCTGGCAGGCCATGAAAAGGAAGAGGAATCCACGCCTAATTGAGCAAGCATCGCAAAAAGTACACTGCCGCAGACTCCCTCACCCCCAACCCCTCTCCCGCGTACGGGCGAGGGGAGATTGCCTGGACAAACGTGCTTGTTTTCCCCTTCGCCCATTCTTATGGGCGAAGGGGCAGGGGATGAGGGATCACGCGGCGCATTCCCTTAAAAGTGTCCGACGATGAAGGGACACCGGGCGAGGGATGAGGCAAATGCCGGATACTTACGCCTTCCCCCTTCGCTCATTCCGATGGGAGAAGGGGGCCAGGGGGTTGAGGGAATCTCTCAAGAAGCGAACAACCCGTTGGGTTTGCCCTGACGAACCGCTTCCTGGCAGTAAGCATACAGCGCATCATAGACGATCCACTCCGCCGCGTTTTGCTCGTGATCGTCTTTGAAGCCCAGGCGGTGGAATCCTTCGGCCACGGCTTTCAGACCCGCGCCTTCCGGCTGGTTCCACAGCGTATTGTCGGTATCCGCGCCGTTGACGATCTTGCCCAGCAGCACCAGGGCAGAGTCGCCGGTCAAATTGTATTTTTTGAGTATGGCTTCAAAAGAACATTCCTTGCCGTGATGCCCCAGTTCGACATCTTTCACGTCATAGGGTGTCGCGCCCAGCCGCGTGGCTTCGCTCATGACTTTATCGGCAGGCACGAAGATGAATTCGGCATCTTTGTCCACGAATTTCTTGATCAGCCAGGGACAGGCCACACGGTCCACTTTCACATGCTCACGGGTGATCCATTTCATGAAACGATCCTTTCTATGCTCCTCAATACGATTAGAGAACCTTTATCCCCTTCTCTGAACGATACTCTATGAGTTCGCCTGCAACTCAGCGATGACTTGCTCAACATGAGTGCGGATTGCGCGCCGTGCGCCTTCCGCATCCTGACTGACATTGGGTATATCTGTCCATAGTTCAAGGCGTTCTGGCTCGATGCCCAGCGAGGCGGGGCTGCAACCCATTGAAATAATTCGCCGTGCCTTGCGCAAATCCTCAGCAGTTATGAGACGTGGGCGCATGTGTGACACATCAAGCCCTTCGTCGGCTAACATCGCCGCGACGAGCGGCGAAATGACTTCATCAGGTTCGGTTCCCGCCGAATCAGCTTTTACCGCAAGTCCAGCCTGCTGCGCGAGCTGGTTAAAATAGGCCAAGGCGAAAACGCTCTTGGCCGCATTGTGAGGACACAGAAACAGGACATTGGTCGTCATTATTCCCTCCTAATCACTACTTCGATCCCTGAGATTCGAACTGAAGTTGCGCATACAGCGCATCGTATATCAGAATTCCATGTTCCAGGGCCGCCTGGTCATCGGGGCTGGTACGGCGTATGCCCCGGCAAATCAGGTCAAGCCCTGGGGCGGCAACTTCGACGGTAGCTTCTTGTACCACGTCCGCTTCCTGGACAATCCGCCCGATGCGTTTCAAGATGGGATCGTCCAGCTTGTATTCGTCAAGTAAGACCTGGAAACTGCACAGTCCTCGATGATGAGATAGACGCGCGCCAGGAATGTCGAAGGGTTCAGCCTCGGCGGGCAGCGGCGCGCCTACTGGGATGAATACAAATTCAGCGCTGGTGTCTACCACTTTGCGGATCAGCCAGGCGCAGGCCATCCGATCTACGCCGACATCTTCCCACGTAACCCACTTCAAGGTTCTCTACCTCCTCTCGCTTCGATCAATGCTTCGCGCACACGTGCTCCGAGCGCTGAACCAAAGTAATCACTGGCCTTTACCTGCTGATAGCGTCGCGACAGCGCGGCGAGGTCTGTCTGTATGCTAACCAGACCAGCCAGGATTTCGTCGTAAGCGGCATCCGTCTGTTTTGCAAATTGCGCCACGAGATCGGAATCCTGGCCTGGCGGCAGCCTGTGTGCTTCCCAAAGGTTGGCCTCGCCATCCATCTCCTGAATTTCCGTTGCCAGCCATTGAAGCTGCTCTCTGGTGTAGGGCGTAGGCGGAAGCACCCACACTGAATCGTGCAGTAGAATCGCACCCAGGCGCTTCAATTTACGCCAGACGTAAACCCGGCTCGCGGTCGGATC
>DATGFK010000654.1:0-2619 GCA_035309185.1 Aggregatilineales bacterium | reverse complement strand
AACCGGCCCTGGAACGATTCCAGCGCCGGGAAATGAGTCAGAATTGAATCCGCCGGACTCATACGCGCGCTGCGGGCCGGAACCAGTAGCCCCGCTTGAAAGAACACCTGCGCCAGTCCGACAGCCTGGACGTAAGTGGTCTTACCACCGCTATTTGGCCCTGTCAGGATGGCGATCCGGCCCTGGTTATCGAGGATCACGTCGTTACCAACCAGTTTGACTGTGTTATCACGCAGCGCCAGATGTACGTTGATCAGCCCTTCGACGTGCGTCAGGCGATCCGCCATCGGCGCGCTTTCCGGCTGGCAAAATTGAATGCCCTGGCTTTCCATGCGGGCGATCAGACGGGCTGAGGCGACGTAGAACGCGATCTCATTTTCCAGGGCGGCCACCGGCCCGATATTGACCTGTGCGAACTGGCTGAGTGCCCTGGTGACCGGCTGTACCGACTGGGCAATCAGGTGATCCAGGTCGCGAAACAGGGGCGACAGGGGCCGAATTTCGGGGTCAGAGGGAACCTGGTGCAGAGGCGAAACGCCGAGTGCTTCGTCCACCGGTTTGTCAACCGCAAACAATTTGCCCAGGAATGAGCGAATGCCGCCAAAACGCTGCTCGTTGACCGCCAGCAGCACTGCCGAGGCGGGCCTCAACTGCGAGTCCAGGTTGATTCCCACTGTCAAGCTGGCAAAGGTATCCAGGGGACGTCGCAACTCTGGCAGCTTGGATTTGAGAGTCTGGAACTGCTCATCTTCCACCAAAGCCTGCAAATTCTGGCGGAGCGTCAGCAACCCCTCGGATTGCAATGCGATGTCCCGGAAAGCGTCGTAAAGTTCCTGAACCGCGTCTACGTAGAGGCCAAGCTCTGCCAGGCGATCTGCCGTGTCGAGGAGCACGTTGCGCTGATACTTTCCAAGTTGAGGATGCCCAATGCGCAAATCCGCCAGGCGCGACAGGAGGCCATTCAGCCGTTCCAGCAGCAGCGAATTGGCAAGGAAATCACGCAAGATGGCCTGCCGCCACGCGATGACTGCCGGATCGGTGTTGAGCGCGGCGAGGGTCTGCCTGATGAACGGCGTGTGGCGCTGTGCAGCGCCAAAGGCTTTCACCACACTATCTAAGCCCAGGTCTTGCGTCCACTGTGCCGGATCTCCCGGCTGCGCCACTCCCGATCCCGGCGCTTGTCGCTCAGGCCATAATAAACCGGTCAGGGATAGTGATAAGTTAGCGGATCTTACGGTGCTCGTTTTTGCCATGAAGCACATTATAACGCGGAAATTGTAGCTTACTTTTCTGTGTTCGAGAGGTCTTCCGCCTCCAGCCAGTCGGGAACAAAGCCATCCCGGCCCTCGCGTACGTCCGGCAACTGTTGACTCAGCACGGCGACGACCGCCTCATAACGCTCCTGCGTCCAGTTCATCTGCGTGGAAAGCGCCAGCGCCGCCTGTCCCGTCCCCGCCACGAAGCGGCTTTTGGTAGCATGGAACATCTGCACGACAAAGCGCTGGACGCCAGTTGCCAGCAGCCGTTCAGCGAAATCTTCCGGCGACGCGATGGGCAGCAACGGCGTCATCGTGATACACGCCGGAATCCCGGCCTCATGAATTTCCCGAATGGAGTCGAGACGGCGCTCGATAGAGGCGCAGTGGGGTTCAAAGACGCGCCGGACAGCCTCGTCGTCTGTCGTGATGGTCATATTGACGCGAACCTGTTCAAAGCGCTGAAGCAAGTCAATGTCGCGCGTGACCAGCGGCCCACGAGTCTGCACGACCAGGCGCACCTGGTGATAATCCAGCAATTCTTGCAAAATGGCCCTGGTCAGTCCCAATTCTTTTTCGATGGGCTGGTAGGGATCGGTGACACTGCTCATGTACACGGACGTGCCAATGAGTGGATTGCGGCGCTTTTTGCGGAGCAGAGCCAGCGCATTTTCCTTGACCCGAATCCACTTGCCCCAATTTTGTTGGAGGTCAGCGGTTCGGGTGAAAAAAGCGGCATAACAGTACGTGCAGCCAAAACTACAGCCTGCGTACGGATTCAAGGTGAAGTCGAATGTGTCAATAAAGCCCGAAGACTGCGTTAGAATGCTGCTGGCAGGCCGGTACTCGACGACGGTTTGGCCCAGCTTCGCCTTGCGAACTGTTTCCACCACGTTGCACCTCGCATTCAATCGAACATTTGGTCTAACGATTATATGCGATTATGGATGGATTTGAATAGGCAAATTCGCAGACGGTACAATAAAAGCCAGGGCGCACACACTGTGCGCCCTGGCTTGATCTACTTATTCGACTTCCAACTTGCGGATTTAGGCGTCCGCTTTGCCCTTTGTCCCAGTGGAGCCGTCGCCATGCGTGCCGTTTGACCACTTCCGGTTGGCGAGATACTCATACATCGCCCAGCGGGTGTCTACGTCCTGCTGCGCCAGCGTTAGCAGCGCCTCGCCCACGGTTGAGCCGGGTTCGGAGAGGATGCGGAAGCGGGTCTCCATCGCCATGTAGTCCTTGAGGGACATCTTCGGCGGACGCGAGTCGAGCAACAGCGGGTTCTGGCCCTGCTTGGCGCGATCCGGCGCGTAGCGGTACAGTAGCCATTGACCTGAGTCCACAATGGCTTTCGCCT
>DATGFK010000653.1:0-5198 GCA_035309185.1 Aggregatilineales bacterium | reverse complement strand
TGCTGGTCGAAGCGGGTGATGGCGTCCCGGAACCATTCTTCTTTCTCGGTGCCGTAGACGATTTTAAGCGTCGTGATGTTGTTCTTGACAAAATTCGCAGTGGCCGCGACCGAATCTTGCTGCGTGCGCTGATCGAGCATGGGCTTCACGACAGACAGGCCGATGCCAATGACCAGGGCCACGACAATGATGGCGACGAAAACAACACTGGAACGTGTCATAGAGAGTCTCCTGTGCGTGCAGGCCGATCCGACAATCTGAGTCTATTCTGATTACGCTTCTGCCGCTATGAAGGTTGCTTAACCGGGGCTTAACAAAGAGGCTTTTTAGCCCTGCCGTGCGATCTCCCAGGCCAGGTGATTGAGTTCAGGCAGGATCAACTGTTCGAGGGCCAGGCGCACCGCTTTGGGCGATCCCGGCGTGGAAAAGACCAGTTTGCCCCGGTAGACGCCCGCCGTGGCACGGCTGAGCATGGCTGCTGCCCCGACCTGCTGGAAGCTGAGCATACGGAAGATCTCGCCAAAGCCGGGCAGGGTCTTTTCAAGCTTTCGGGCGATCACGTCGTAAGTCGTATCGCGCGGGGCGATGCCGGTGCCGCCGTTAAAGAGGATAATCTGCACGCGGGGCTGCGAGGCCATCCGTTCCAGCACGGCCTCAACCTGATCCGGCTCGTCTTTGACGATGGCATAGTCCACAACGTTGTGTCCAAGCTGCGCAAATTGTTCGCGGAGGTAGCTGCCGTTTTCGTCGTTTTCGGGCGTGCGCGTATCGCTGACCGTGACCAGCGCAAGTGTTACCGGGTCATGCCCTGCGGCCTCGCGGTGTTTCTGTACACTCATCGTGAACTCTCCTCCTCGCTAATGCCGGGCAAATGAGGGACGGACTTGCTCAGCGCTGTCGTGACAAACTGCCGCCGGTGATGGAGAGTCGAGCCATGTGTCCGCACGGCGGCAAGGTGCTCCCTGGTGCAGTAACCGGCGTTGTGATCCCAGCCGTAGACGGGAAAGTCTGTGTGAAGCTCACGCATGATCCGGTCGCGGGTCACTTTGGCGACAATCGAAGCGGCAGAAACGGACTGGATGCTCTGGTCGGCACGAACCATCGATTCGACGCGGCGCGCCTTTTTGCCCAGGTTTGCTAGTTTCAGGTTGCCATCCACCACGTAACGATCCGCGTCCAGCGCCACGATCAGGCGTTCAAAGGCGGCGCGATTGGCCCAGCCGATGCCCTGCTCGTTGATGTCGTCCACCGACACGATCTGGACTTCAATCGCCAGGGCAAATTCGTGGATATGGCTCAGGGCCGCCTCGCGCTGGTGGGCGGAAAGCTGCTTGGAGTCGCCAAACTTGAGCGCGGGGAAGACTTCGGCAAAGACAAAATCGGGCGGGAAGATCACCGCAGCGGCGACCAGCGGCCCGGCCAGCGGCCCTCGCCCGGCTTCGTCCAGCCCGCATAACTGTTCTGTTCCCACGACTCGATCCAACTGTTTGCTCACGATTGCCCGACAACCTTCAGCGATACGATATAATGTGCATCCATGCCTGATTTTACCATACGCACGGCCCTCGTCCACGACTGGTTGAACCAGCTTGGCGGCGCGGAAGATGTGCTGGCTGAACTGGTTCCACTGTATGCGGATTCACCGATCTTCACCAGCATCTACTGGCGCGCCAAAATGCCTGAAGCCTGGCGGCTGTGGCCGATCCACACACTGTGGCTGGATCGCCTTCCGGGCATTTACCGTCATCATCAGCCGTATTTGCCGCTGTATCCACTAGCCTTCGGCGGCCTCGATCTATCCGATTACGACGTGGTGATCTCGAACAAAAGCGGGTTCTGCCACGGCGTCAAGACCGGGCCGAACACGCTGCACGTCTGTTACTGCCTGGCCCCAACCCGTTACGTGTGGCAATACGAGTCTTATGTGCGCCGCGAACGGGTCGGTGGCCTTGTGCAGGCGGCATTGTCGCCGCTGATCAGCGTGCTGCGTCGGTGGGATTACGCGGCGGCGCAGCGAGTGACTCACTTTATCGCCATTTCTACGGAAGTCCGGGAACGTATCAAGCGCTTTTATCAGCGCGAGTCCGTGGTGATCTATCCGCCTGTAGATACAGAGCGTTTCGCCCGCGCGGCATCGGTAGACCAGGTCGAAGATTATTACCTCGTGCTGTCGCGGCTGATCCCGTACAAGCGCATTGACCTGGCCGTCGAAGCGTGTACGCGACTGGGGTTGCCGCTGATCGTTGCGGGCAGCGGGCGTGATAGGCAGCGGCTCGAAACGCTGGCCGGGCCGACGGTGAACTTTGCGGGCTACGTGCCGGATGCTGATCTGCCGTCGCTGATGGCGCGCTGCAAGGCGCTGATCTTTCCGGGCCTGGAAGATTTTGGCATTACGCCGGTACAGGCGCAGGCGGCAGGCCGCCCGGTGATCGCCTACCGGGGCGGCGGTGCGCTGGACACGGTGATCCCTGGCGTCAGTGGAGAACTCTTCGAGGAGCCGACTCTTGAATCGCTGATGGCGGCGCTCGAATCGTTTGATGCCTCGCATTATTCGCCCACGGCCATGCGCACGCACGCCGCGAAATTTGATGCTGAGGTCTTCCGGCGCGAGTTGACCGCTTTTGTGGCTAAGGCTTACCAGGAGTTCAGGGCGAGAGTAACTTTACCCCTCACCCATTTGTCATAATTTACGCCGATGAAAGGGCAGTAAGCTAAGTTAGACGTTTAGGCCGCGATGAGACTATAATGGCTATTCCATACCTACGCACTACTACAGGGGAGGATGTTATGGCTGTACCACCCGGCCCACGCGGGCATTTTTTGGCTGGCAATGGGCCAGAGATCACGCAAAAGGGACTCCTCGCTTTTTTTATTGATGTGTGGCGTGAATATGGCGATATTGTGCGTATTCAGTTAGGGCCGTCTACGCACCATGTCCTCTCCCATCCGAAGGATGTTCGCCATATCCTGCAAGGGAGTCGCGATATTTACGGCAAGGGGCGCGGCTTCGCCCCGATCAAACTCCTGACGGGGGAAGGGCTGCTCACGACTGAATACGAACGCTGGCAGCCCCGCCGACGCCTAGCGCAGCCGCCGTTTACGCCAAAGGGAGTCATGCAATTTGCCGAGGGGATTACGGAGTGCGTGCAGGCCCAAAGCACCGCCTGGGAGAGTCTCGCTCTGACGGGTAAGTCCTTTGACATCAACCTGGCGATGAAAGACCTGACGATGATGATCTTCGCCAAGATCGTGTTGAAGGTCGAAGTCAGCGATCAAACCCGGATGATCAGCAGTGCGTTCACGTTTATGATTGACTTCGTGACCCGCCGGATCGCGGCAGCGGTGCAAATCCCGATGGCGATCCCGACACCCGAACATCGCCAATTTAAGCAGGCCAAACAGTCCGTTGATACCCTGATCGATGACGTGATTGAGCGGCAAAAGGATCGACCTGATGAAAGCGTTTTGTTGAGTATCCTGCTGCACGCCCACGATTCCGAAACCGGGATAAAGCTGTCGCGGCAAGAATTGCATGACGAAGTGCTGACGATGTTTTTTGCAGGTTACGAAACGAGCGCCCAAGCCCTGACCTGGGTGTGGTATCTGCTCGCCCAACACCCGGATATTGAGGCCAAGCTGCACGCGGAAGTTGACACGGTGCTCAAGGGCCGGTTGCCTACCACCGCTGACCTGGGCCAGTTGAAATATACACGCATGATCATTGATGAAGCCCTGCGGTAATATCCGCCCGTGTGGATCAATGACCGCGAGGTGTTGATCGATGACCAGATCGGCGGCTATACCATGCCCAAAGGGTCAATTGTCTTCATGCTGCCCTATGTCGTGCATCGCCACCCGGACTATTGGGAGAACCCCGAAGCGTTTATCCCCGAGCGGTTTGCGCCCTCCCATGCCGACGCCCCGTATCATGAAGCGTATATGCCCTTCGGCGGCGGGCCGCGCTCGTGCATCGGGAATCATTTTGCCCTGTTGGAGATTCAATTGGTGCTGGCCGCGATCGCGCAATCGTATTCGATTCAGTTAGCCCCAGGTGCGCTGCTGCGGCTAACCTCCAGAGGGACACTCTACCCGGAAGGGGAACTGCCCGTCACGCTGCATAAGCGCGAAGTGGTCGCGCAGCCGGAGATGATCGCCGCCGCGCAGGGATAGCTCTCACGTGCCCTCACCCACTCCCACAGAGGGGCGAGGGACTTAAAAGACGGAGATCGTTCATGGAACTTAAACAGTTTTGGGCCGTGATTGTCCGCCGCTGGTGGCTGATCGTGCTGCCCGCCGTCGTCGCGCTCATTCTCACGCTGCCCTCGCTCAAACAGGTGATTTCCGCGCCGGGCGGCTATTCGGTGACGATCCGTTTCACGGCCAGCCAGGTGCCCAGCGCCGATTCGGCCAAAACCTTCCAGGATCAAAGCTATATCCCCTGGCTGGCCTCGGAGTATGCGGTCAACAACCTGGCGACCTGGATGCGCACGCAATCCTTTGCCCAGGAAATTTCTGACGAACTCGCCAAACAGAACCTGACGCTCGATCCGAAAGCGATCCAGGGCGCGATTGCCACCGACAGCGCCCGCAGCATCATGTCTCTCAGCATTTCCTGGCCCGATCCCGACGAGATTCAGGCTATCGGAAAAGCCGCCATTGACGTGCTACAGAATCGCAGCGCGGCGTATTTCCCGCAGTTTGCGGCGCAAAAGGTGGTCATTACGCCCCAGGATTCGGTGACGCCTGCCCCGGTGTCCGCATCCATCACGACTCGCCTTAGCCCACTGCTGCGTGTTGGCGTGGGATTGCTGGTCGGGCTGGCGCTGGCTTTCCTGGCTGAATACCTCGATCCGACCATCCGCAGCCGACAGGAGATCGAAGCGCTCAACCTGCCGATCATCGCGGAGATTCCGCGCTGGCAGTAGGACAATTGTCAAATAAATTGTGGCTGATAGTCCTCGGAACAGCAGCTATTTACCGTTGCCAGTGGAAGGCGCCAGCGCCTTCTGAACATGTTCAATGACATCCTGGTGCAAACATGGCTTGATCAGGTAATCGTTGGCGCCAACCGCGAGGATGGCGTCAAGACGCTCCTGCCAGCCCGTGACTGTCGTCATGATGATCGGGATCGACGCTGTTTTCGGGTTTGCGCGCAGCCTCCGGCACACCTCAAAACCATCTGGGTTAGGCATCATATC
>DATGFK010000652.1:0-3307 GCA_035309185.1 Aggregatilineales bacterium | reverse complement strand
AAGAGGTCATAGGCGATCCGCAGCCGCCGACCTATGTCCCTAACCGTAACATGATCTTTCTCGGCCTGGCGGTGGCCTATGCCGAAAGCCAGGACGCCAGCGACGTATATTATGGCGCCCAACGCCACGATCTGTACGGGTATTGGGACACAACCCCACAGTTCCTGGAACAGCTTAACGCCGTCTATCGGCTGAATCGCAAATCAACCCTACAGATCAAAGCGCCGTTTATCAATGATTCGAAGGCTGACCTTCTCCGGCTTGGCTTGGAACTCGGTGTGGACTACGGCAAAACGTGGTCGTGCTATGTGGGTCAGGATAAGGCCTGCGGCCATTGCCCGACCTGCGCCGAAAGACTTGCCGCCTTCCGAGAAGTTGGTATTAAAGATCCCCTGCCCTACGCCTAGCAATGCGGAATTGAGAATTCTTGACAGGACAGGCAATCCAGCTTATTATCGCGAATGTCAACTCTGGCTTTGTGCAGAATTTATGGTTTTTCCCCGTTCGGGTATCCAAGAGTGAAAGATGGCCCAGCAAACCAACGTCAGTCACCTTCCAAGTGTTCACACTTCCGAAACTCAAACCGAGACTCATATCGAAGAGCGGGAACATGGCATCACAAACCGCAAAACAGCGATGTGGCTGTTTCTCGGTTCGGAGGTCATGTTTTTCTCCGTTCTGATCGCCGGTTTTTTGTACGCCCGCGTTCTTCATCCTGAAGTTCACGGCGTACTGAACATCCCCCTTACCAGCCTGAACACGTTTCTGCTGTTGACGAGCAGCTTCACAGTTGTCCGTTCCCTGGCCGCTATTGAAGAAGGCAATCAACTGAAGTTTGCGCGCAGCATTGCCCTGACTGGCTTATTGGGCACTATTTTCCTGGGCATCCAGTTCTTCGAGTACATGAACCTGGTTCATGAAGGGCTGGCACTCAACGGCACTACCCAGGCCAGCATCTTCGGTATGGCCTTCTTTTCACTGACTGGCTTTCATGGCTTCCACGTACTCATCGGGGTGCTGTGGACAGGGCGGATTTTCTGGAACGCCCTGAACGGCAAATATACCAAAGACGATCACTTCGACGTGGAGTTTTACGGCCTGTACTGGCACTTCGTTGATGTGGTCTGGATCTTCATTTTCACCATTGTGTACCTGATGTGAGTGACATGAGCGCGGAGAAGGCTTCCATGAGCGAATCACATGAGACCCATGAATCGTCGGCGCCAGCGGTACACCGGCGACCAACCGAGGGTGTTTACTTCACCGTCTTCCTGGCCCTGGCGGCGCTGACCGTAACGGAACTTCTAGTTACTTACCTGCAAATTGTGAAACTACCGCTGCTGATTGGTCTGATGATCACTAAGGCCTGGTTGGTTGTGCAGTTTTACATGCACCTGCGCTATGACGATAAGTTTCTTAGCCAGGCGATCCTGTTCCCGACCATTGTTGGCCTTGCAATGACCCTGATCCTGCAAGTGCTGGTTCATTCAGGTGTGCCAATTCCCATTGGCTGAACAAGCGCGCAATCCGAACGCATCAAAGATGCCGACCCACGTCGGCATTTTTCGTCCTGCTTGCCGTCCTGGACTGGAAGCAGACTGTTGCCGTAGACCTGCGTAATTGCATTGAATTTTGCCGTCAACTATAATAGCGAGACAGTAGTTGCTTCATAAATATTGTACAATCGCTATCCAGAGGGATCTCCCCTTATGATGAATACAGAGAAGTTTGCCAACGATGATAAACGCCCGCAGGGGACTGAAGGCGCACTCCAGGTCGGGTCAGTTCTGCAAGGGCGCTATAAAATCACCGCAGTTCTGGGTGTTGGGGGAATGGGGTCGGTGTACCTGGCTCGCGACATGCACTTCCCTAACGTCACGCGCCACGTGGCGGTCAAGGAGATGCTCAACCTGGCTGCCGATCCAAATTTGCGTTCGATGACCCTGCGCAACTTCGAGCGCGAGGCCAATATCCTTGCGGAACTCAATCACCCGGCGATCCCCAAGATTTACGACTATTTTTCCAACAAGGATCGCGCCTACCTGGTCATGGAATTCATTGACGGCCAGGACATCGAAGCCATTATCAACCGTGTTCCGGACTTTCTGCCTACGGAAATGGTCTGTCACTGGGCCATCGAACTGTGCGACGTACTCGAATATCTGCATACCCATCAGCCTGAGCCGATCATCTTTCGCGACGTGAAGCCATCCAACATCATGATTG
Source organism: Aggregatilineales bacterium (assembly GCA_035309185.1). Lineage (GTDB taxonomy): Bacteria > Chloroflexota > Anaerolineae > Aggregatilineales > UBA2796 > DATGFK01. Next base: position 1,081 of record DATGFK010000652.1, on the reverse strand, counting down.
ACAAGCACAACAAGGTGCGGCTGATTGACTTTGGCATCGCCAAGACTTTCCAGGTTAACCAGAAAGGCACCATGATCGGGACAGAAGGCTACGCGCCGCCCGAACAATACCGCGGCGAGGCGTCGCCCCAGGGCGATATTTACGCGGCTGGCGCGACCCTGCATCACATTCTGACCAAACGCGATCCCCGTCTGGAGCCGCCTTTTACCTTCAACGAACGGCCCATTCGCCAGGCGAATCCGAACGTGTCGCCCGAATTGGAGGCAATCGTGATGCGCGCGCTTGCCCAGAATGTGCAGGATCGCTTCCAGACCAGCGCCGCCATGAAAGAGGCGATTGAGAATGCTACGCGGCCTGTAGGCGTACGGACTGCTGTGGCGCAGCCGGGCGCAACTGTAACAGCCGACGAGGAATTTGCGGAAGCTGGCAAAATCACGGCCCTCTGGAAGTTCCAATGTGAGGACGAGATTCGCTCGACGCCGACAGTCTATAAAGGCACCGTTTACGTCGGCGCGTATGATAACAACCTGTATGCGCTCAACGCGGCTGATGGCGCCTTCAAGTGGAAGTACCCAACTGAGGGAGGTATCGTCGGCACGCCAGCGCTTTCTCCCGATGATAACCTGCTGATCTTTGGCTCTGAAGATCATCTTTTGCACGCACTGGATATACGCACGGGCAAGATCAGTTGGACTTTCAAAACGAACGGCCCAATTCGCAGTTCGGTGAATGCGACGCTTGGGCACGCATTCTTCGGCAGTGACGATGGCAATTTGTACGCGGTCCGCGTGAGCACAGGCCGCCTGGTTTGGAAGGTTGACGCAGGTGCAGCCATTCGGAGCAAACCGGCTGTTACGAGCGAACGCATCGTTTTTGGCACGGAGAGCGGCGAGGTTATTGGCCTCGACCTCGGCGGAACCATCAAATGGCGCTTCAAAGCTAAACGCGCTGTAACCTCATCGCCTGCGTTACATGATGACATCGCCTACGTCGGCTCAGTAGATTGGCATGTGTACGCATTGGATACAAACAACGGCTGGGCAGCCTGGCGCTACCGCACGACCAAAGCCATCATTTCCAG
>DATGFK010000651.1:0-3942 GCA_035309185.1 Aggregatilineales bacterium | reverse complement strand
TTGACCTCACCCCCTGTCCCCCTCTCCCAAAAAACAGGAGAGGGGGAACCCAGGGCGTACTGGGCGTGTTTTTCCCCCAACACACCTTCCAGGATTAAAACTGTCGGTGCCTGGAAGCAGGCGGCCTCAGAGGAATCCCTCACCCCTGGCCCCTCTCCCGCGGGCGGGCGAGGGGAGGACGGGCAGACAAACGCGATCTGGTTCCCCATTCGCCCATGCAATCCCTATGGGACAAGGGGGGAAAGGGGAGGTGGGCGGCAGGGAGGAGACATGGCTCCTCCCCTACGGAAGTGGGTAGCGCGCGCAGGAACGACATATGGGTCGGTGGGCGGCCACAATCAGGCTGGTGCAATGAATGATAGATTGCGGTGAGGGCCAGTTCCTCTAGAATTCGCCGCGCAGAACCCACAGCGCTTCGGCAAGCTGCGGATCGTAAATGGGCGACACGTCGGTGTCCCACGGGACAACCTCATCGGGCGTCAGGCCGCGCTCGTGGATGATTCTGCCTTTGGGGGTGTAGAAGTGTGCGATGGTGATCCGCACGCCGCCGCCCGCATCCAGTTTGTTCCACAATTGGACAGAGCCTTTGCCATAAGACTGTGTTCCAACGAGTACCGCCCGCCCGTGATCCTGGAACGCTCCCGACACCAGTTCTGACGCGCTGGCGCTGCCGCCGTTGATCAGAACCACCATTGGCACGGTTGGGGCAATCGGATTGCCGGTTGCATACAAAACCGTATCCTGCGTGCGGGGCTTGCCTCGCTCGATGACGATGGGGCCTCTTTGAATGAACATACTGGCAACGGAGATCGCTGTTCCGAGGCCGCCGCCGGGGTTATCGCGCAGGTCAAAGATCAAGCCGTTCAGATGGTTGGCGTCCATCTGCTTGAGCGCTTTGCTCAGGCTTTGGACGGCAGTGTCGGAAAATTCGCTCAGTTTGACGTAGCCGATCTTACCGTCGTACATCGCGGATTCGACAATCGGGATGACAATCTGCGCCCGCGTCAGGGTGACATTGACCAGCTTCTTCTGTCCCTTGCGGAGCAAACCAAGCAGCACCTTTGAGCCTGCCGGGCCGCGTACCCGGCCCAGGATGTCGGTTTCCGAGAGGGTGGTGATGTCCTTGCCATCCACGTCCACGATGATGTCGCCATCTTTGAGGCCACCCTGGCGGGCCGGAGAACCCGCGATGGTCGAGATAATCTGAATGCCGCCTGAGGCAGGGTCTTTACGGATGGTTGCCCCGATGCCGTCGAATTGCCCGCTCAGATCGCTGTTCAGCGCGGTGAAGAGGTCAGGCTGCATGTAGGCGGTATGCGGATCGCCAAGCGCCGCCACCATGCCGCTGGCCGCCCCTTCCATCAGCTTCTCATCGTCAATGGGGTCAACGTATTGTTCGTGAATCAAATTCCAGCTTTGCCAGAACGGGCCGAATAATTGAACCGTATTGGACGGCTGCCCATCCTCCGCCATTGCCAGCGTTTCCGGATGGCTTGCACCGGACACAAATCCCGCCGCAAACACAAAGACTAGAAAGAACGCCACTGCAAGCGCACGTACCCACGATTTTTGCAAAACCATGTCTATACTACCCGTCTCGATTGACCGACCCTATGTTTGTTATATGTTAATTATAGCTCGTATGGGTCGAAGGCTGAGCAGCGCCCGAAAGGGGATGGTAGCCGCTCGACACGAGCGGTTCGGGATTGACCTCACCCCCTCTCCTATTTTTTGGGAGAGGGGGAAACGGATACAAAAATGGGAACAGGGCCGTTGCCGAGCCTGTTCCCAATCCGATGAGGGGTAATCGTAGATCTCGCCGGTTTAGTGCAAGGCCGCCAGGGCTTTTTCGGCGGCTGGCAATTCCTGATCATCGGTTGCCAGCAAGGTTTCGGCTGTGACGGGGACTTTCACGTTTGGCACCACGCCGACGCCTTCCAGGAAGATTTTGCCGTCGGGCGTCTGGAAGCGGGCTGTGGGAGCCTGGAAGTAAATCCCACCGGGCAGAGTCCAGGCTTCGACACTGGCTTCGATGCCGCCGGTTGGGTAGCGTCCGACCATGAGGTGCTTGGAATCGTGGGCCATTTCCGCCGAGAAGATTTCGCAGGCACTGGCGCAGTCCGGGCCAATTAGCACGGCGACGGGTTTATCCCACTGGACGGGAGACGGTTCGACAATGTCCTTCGCGCCGGGCAAGAACTGCCCATCCCTGGTGGCCTGATAGAACTGGTTGAGGACAAATTCCTGGTTGTAAAAACTCCCGGCCAGGTAATCGGCCATTGCGCCAAGCCCGCCGCCGTTGCCCCGCACGTCAATGATCAGCGAGGGCACATTCTGGCCTTTGAACTGCTTGAGCGTATATTCCCACTCGTGAGAAAGCAGGATGGGATCGCTCTCGAAAGTGTCTACTTTAATGTAGCCAATACCGGAAGGCAGTACCTGTTCCGTCAGCGGCAGATCCGTCGGGCCGGTAGGCGCTTCGAGGGAATACAGGCCAAAACTCTGCCGATCCTCAACGCTGGTCATGTTGGCCGTGGCTGCGCTGGCGTCACCGGGATTCTGATAGGTGACGCTGACTTTGGTCCCGACTGGCGAGCGGGTCATGAATAGAAGCTGCTTCAAGCGGGTTGGAATCGGACTGGACTCAGGCTCAAAAAGCAGTTCTACGCTGGACAATGCTTGCTCGATGGGCTTGCCGTTCCAGGCCGTGATCTTGGCGCCCGCCTGGATGCCCGCGTTCGCGGCTGGCAGGTTATCCAGCACCGCCCGCGCTATCACAACGCCGTCATCGGTCTGGCCCAGCGATATGCCCAGGCCGCCGATATTTTGCTGCAAGAAATAATCTTGCGGCGGCTGCGTGGAGAGGTGGCCGTCGTGGAAAGTGGCCGAGAAATGCAGCATCGCGATGTTGAAGGCCGTTTGATCTTTGTCCTTCTCGGCCTGGGCGACCATCGGACGGATCGTGCTGACGATGGTATTCCAGTTGATCTTCTTGTAATCGCTGAAGGGATAGCGAATTTTGAGGTCTTTCACCAGCGCGTCGAAAGCCTGGGTGTACGTCAATTTAGACAGGTCGTTGTTGCCACCCAGCCCCTCCAGGATCGGCATTTGCGCCGTGGCTGTGCGCACCTGCTTAAACGGCTTCACGTTGAGATCCATCAACGTCCAGCCCTGGGAGATCGGCGCTACGGGATCATCTGTGGTGAATAATTTCTTGTCCGGGCCGAAGTCCGTGGGGAACATTTCCTGGTTGTCCGGCGCCCAAACCAGCAGCGTACCCGATACGACTTCATTCGTGCCGGGATCAAAGAGCAGCGAGTCGTTGGCGTTTGACCAGCCGCGCAGTTCAACGGGCGAGAGGAACGGATCGCCCGCCAGGTTTGCATCGAAGTCGGTGACGAAAATTTCAACGCCTTTACCGCCTTTGCCATGCGCCACGTCGTTGAGCGTGCCGCGCGGGACAATGGGCAGAGGGATCGTATACTTCGCGCCCTGGGTCACATCTCCGACGAAGCCCGCGATGGTCTCGTCGTTGTAGGGCAGGGGCAAGCTGTAGTCTCGCTTGACAAATGCCGTCAGGTCGAGAAGGGCAACGTAGGGTTCAGTTGCGTAAGAAGGAACAAATTGATTGGTACTCTTGAAGGTTCCCGTGACCGTATTCACGCCCTGATCCGTCGCCGCCTGCGTCGGCTGCTGAGTCTGGGCGGCGCTCGGCTGGCCTGGCCCGGCCAGAATCAGCCCCGTGACCATCGCGGCGGCGAACAGCGTACTGAACAGACGTGGGAAGCGCAACGAGATGTGTTTGACCATTATTTTCCTCAATATGCAATTAACACTATGGCTTAGAAATAGGGTTCAGAAATTCTGCGGGGTGCTGTGCCGAACTCAGGCAAGGCCACGCAGAGAGTAGACTACTGTTGAAAGTTTGCGGCCCTTGACCTG
>DATGFK010000650.1:0-4653 GCA_035309185.1 Aggregatilineales bacterium | reverse complement strand
TTCGCGCGTTTGCGTGGTGTGTCGGGAAATTTCTTCAGCACCAGGTCGAGGAGAGTGCGGGGGCTGGGGTCTTTGGAGGTCGATGTTCTCATGTGAGGATGTAGCGACCTGACTTGTTTGTCCCGACCCGTCGAACCAGGCCCGCCTGAATTAGCGGGCGCAGCAGATCCAACGCTCCCTGCTTGGAGACGCCCACGCCATCCCAGATTTCCTGCGGTGACATGCTTTTACGGTCGCGTAACATTTGGAGCAATTGCTCCTGCTTTGGGCGCAGCACCAGTTTCCTGTCCCCCGATTTCACGGACAACCGTTGCGCGCGTGTCCACACTTTTTCCAGGGTCACGTGCAATCCCTCGGCGGTGTATTCGAGCCAGCCAGTCAAATCCTCGCCCTGTCCGCGCACCGCATCCAGTGCCGCATAGTAGCGCGGGCGATCCTCCCAATAGAATTCATCCACGGAGAAAATATGGTGTGTGTCAAACCCGCGCCGATACAACTCCCATAGTGCGAGCGTCCGTCCCGTCCGTCCATTGCCGTCGGCGAACGGATGGATGGCCTCAAAACGATAATGAATGATCGCCGATGTAAGCACGGGCGATAGCTTCGGCGCTTCCTTGTTCCACCAATCCAGCAATTCAAACATCAGCCCCGATACATCCTCTGGAGGAGGAGGCATATACTGACCCACGCGTACCTTGATCGCGCGATAGCGCCCTGCTGTACCTTGATCCATCACCTCCCCTGCAATGACCTTGTGCAACTTGAGAACATCCTCATGGGTCAGCGTGTTTTTCTTCAAGTTTTTCTCGATAAAGCGGAATCCGGCGAAATAATTCAGCACTTCTCGTTTGGCTCGTTCCGTGACGGCTGGCAATTCTCGTCCCTCCTCGACGGCGCGCACCTGCTCCAACGTCAATGGATTGCCCTCGATCGCCGTGGATGAATGCGCATTGCGCAGACGCGTGTCCTTTTGCAACGTCGGTATCCACGGTACTTGTACCGTCGCCGCTAGGATCTTCTCTCGCAACGACGCGATTTCCTCAATCCGTATCAACAACCCGTAGGTGATGGTGAATGTCGGCTGATAGCTCACAATGGGACAATAGCGATTGGTCAAGTATAAGTCAAGTTATTGGTCAAGTAGGTGCGGGGACACATATGCATCATCAGGAGAACGAGTATGGGAATGAGGCGATGCCTGTCAGTGACAGGTATCAAGGCTGGGACGATTATTGAAAAGCCTGCACACGGATGGAGGTGGGAAGCCGAATATAAGAAACGGCGCAAAGCAGAGAAGCACGGCAAACGTAGCAGCTAAAATCACGCCGCCCTGCATTTTGATGGGTTCTCCACGTCTGGAATGGTAAGGCCCTTGCTGAAGAACATTGCCTCTTTCCCCTTATGGTGATCTTGGGCGCTGTATTCCATGCCGTAGGTGATTGTCTGACAGCCGCGATACAGACCGATAATTTGTGGTGTGTTGTCGTAGGACACAATCCACGGTACGCATATTTTCCCCTTAACCAGCTTCGCAATGACACCATGATCTCGGTGAGTGTACGTATTTTGGTATAGCTTCTGCGAGTTGAAGTAGTAAGGCGGGTCGAGATAAATTAGCGACTTTTGCGGCAGTGCCGGTACCACGCCGGTAATGAGGTCTGATGCATCGAGATTATACAACCGAATGCGCAAACGATAGAGTGCGATTTTTTCAATGCGCTTGCACAAATCCTTTTTATTAAACCTCGCTCCGATCTTCCATTTACCGTCCTGATGCTTACCACCAATTACACCGCCGGTTATTATTCCGGAGCGATTGGTTCGGTTTAGAAAAAAAGTGGAGAAGCCCAGTTCGAGTAGCTCCTGATTTTTCCGGTCTTGCTGGATGGCCCGCTGCTTGCGCCATTCCGTCATGTTGATTCGTACATCGCGAATTCTCTTACAAAGTTCGTCAGTGGAATTGAGGACGCTGTGCCAAAATGCGAATACCGACCTGTCGATATCATTCAGGTGAATGCATGAAGCGTACTGAAGCAGTAGCAGATTTATTGCGAGCCCGGCACCGCCCGCATAAGGCTCCATGTAGTGGCCGTCGAGTAGCTCGTTTTGCTCAAAGACAAGTTTAATAAATCCGGTGAGTCTGCCCTTGCCGCCGGGATAGCGAAGCGGCGTCCTGAAATTTGCATTGTACGCCGGACACTTATTCATGCCGGAATGTTGCACATGAATGTGACGGTGGCCAGCTTTATTTTTTGGATGTCCAGAGGCACTCAATAAATGGTTGGACGTTTGCCCAGGCAATTTTCAATTGAAGCGGGTCAGGATTCATCCAACTACTGTGTACATAGGCATTGAGCGTTTCGGGCGACAAGAAAGAATCCTTGTCACTGATCGCGACGTTGATGGGCTTCAATTCTTTATCCGAAAGCAGATTGGACTTTTTGACGTGATCGGTGACCATGCCCAAGCACGTCAACATCTTATCTATGGCGTGACCTCGATTGTCTTTCGGAAGCGAGATACCGTGCTTTTTAATATAGTCATCGAGTGTCAATTGGAAGAATACGCGGAACAGGACAGAGACAGCATACCTGCGCCTCGTAACATCGAGCCCTTTAAGCTCCTCGAAGATGTCATTGATCTTGCCTGCGGGAAGCTGGAGCTTGAATTTGGTGGGAATCAAATGCGGCTGCTCGGCAAGAGACGGTGTCGCCTTGACTTTCGCCTTGGCTCCCCGAAGCGCGACCTTGGTTGGAGTTCCCGAAATAGTCCAGGCATCGCCGCCCTTGGTTTTCTTTGAGTGTTTGGCGGCCACACTCCGAATGAATTCCTCTCGGTCGTCTTTGCTATCAATGTCGCGAACGGTGAACTTCTGGCCATCGCGTCTCTTTTTGGTGGCGATGGCTTCAATGATTTCCGTGAGAATGCCCTGCATCCTCTCTTTGCTCTGGTCAGAGACGAGTTTCCCATTTTGAATCGAGAACCCGGCGATTTGTTGAACCTCCTTGGTTTCAACTAGTCGCTGCAAACTTGTAAGCTCAAACTCCGACCCCGATAGAAACTTGTGCAATGCCGGGTCGAGATGTGGATTCGTCAGAACGTAATTCACTGCGTCGAGTTCGGGACGTGCGATACCTTGTTCCACATCGGCACGGGCTTTTGCCATTGGTTGCCAAGGTTCCGTGCCCGCGCCTTCAAGCCCGCTAGCGTGTTTTCTTCTAATCCAGACCAGTGCGGCCTTCCGTGTTGCGGCAATCACGCACTCCAACACTTTGGGGATAGCGTCCGCATGGTCCTTGTTCAGCTTTTTGAACGATGGATAGAGCGCGGTTCCTGCGGCCAACTCCGGGTTTTCCAACAACTGGAGCGTCACCAGCCTGCGATTGCCTTCCACCACGGTATAGTTGTTTTGTCCATCGTTCGCGTCGATGACAAGGGTGAGTTCTATTGGGCTTAAACCCTCTACGATGATGTCCTTTGCCAAGCTGACCAACTTGCGGCCCTGCTCAGCAATGATGGCATCACGTGCTTCCTTCTGGCTGGTCTGCTTGACAATTCGGTAGTTGCCCGTGTCGAGTAGCAGTTTAGCCACGCTGATTGGCTGCTGATTAGCCATACATGATTAGTCGCGCAACCGCCGGGCGGGGTCAAGAACATTAGGATTTTATGCTAGGTTAGCCAAATATATAATCCCCCAAACGAGCCCAATCAAAAATCTGTAAGTGGTTGCGATTCAGATGAGCGACCGGAATCGAGTGGAGGCAAAACTACCAAACGAAGCCAATTATTCTGGACAATAGAAACCCACGTTTGTCGACCACGGCGACCAAGCTTTATGACGAAGTCACGAAGATCACGAAGCGGGGAACCTTACTACACCTTCTTGGGGCAGCAATGGAGGATGTCGTAGGGCTTGACGTTTTTGGGCGAGGGGCCGGTGACGAGGTAAATCGTGTCGGTCAGGCGCTCGACGCTGCGGTGGTAATCCCAGCGGAGCATGGCGGTGTGTTGGACGACGAAACGCGGGTCGTCATCACGGAAACAGGAGACGCAACTGGGGTCAGGCAGGCCGACGAGGAATTCTTCGGCGCTGAGATTGTGCGAAGTCGTGTTGTAGAAATCCTCAAACAGGATGAACGAGGCGCTGAACGCGTGATCGACGTAGCTGATGGCCTGCGTGACGCCTTCGTCATTGCGCAGGCCGCGCGGGGCGACGGGATTGATGCCGTAAAGGTTGTCGACGAGGTCGTCCATGATGTCGTCGAGCGAGTCGCACGACCAGTTTTTCAAGCGCTCCGAGTTGACGCCGTAGGTGAAGACGGAGCCCTGGATGACCGCGCCGATGGAGATGCCGGACCACAACGGCATTCGATGCCCCGGCAGGTTGCGCGATGCGGCACGGAAGATCTTCGGGAACAGGAGCGGTTTGATCTGCTTGTAATTCTTCAAGTCGGGCACGTCATCCCCGCAATAATCGAGGAGGTTGATGTGGGCCTCAATCAAGTCGTCCATGCGATGCGGTTCGAGCAGGTAGTGATGGTACAGGTGCTCAAGCAACACGGTTTGGCCGTCCGCGAGCGTCAAGGCCAGCCCTTCGGGCGGCTTGACGCCAAATTGCGGACGACGGCGCTTCAAGAGACTGAAGTAATAGCT
>DATGFK010000649.1:0-8240 GCA_035309185.1 Aggregatilineales bacterium | reverse complement strand
GCCGATAACGAAAAACGCCGCGTAAACGCTGTCGAGTTCTACGGGCTTGGTGTGGGCGAGGAGGTCTACCCGATCAGCGCCTTGCATGGCACTGGCACGGGCGATCTGCTGGATGGGATCGTTGACGCACTCAAAAATGCCCCACCAGAGGAATTGGAAGCTGAAGACGAGAGCCTGAAGATTGCCATCGTCGGGCGTCCGAACGTCGGCAAATCAAGCCTTTTGAACCAACTTCTGGGTGAAGAACGCGCTATCGTCAGTCCTATTGCGGGTACGACCCGGGACTCGGTGGATACCCATCTCACCTGGGAAGGGATGCCGGTCACGCTGATTGATACAGCAGGTATCCGCCGCCGGGGAAGCATTGAACCGGGCGTCGAACAGTTCAGCGTGATCCGCGCTTACAAAGCATTGGAGCGCGCGGACGTGGCGCTGCTGCTATTGGATGCCGTTGAAGGGATCACGGCGCAAGATACGCACATCGGCGGCCTGATCAAAGACGCACATCGCAGTGTAGTGATTGTCGTCAACAAATGGGACATCGTGGATAAAGACGAGACCACGATGAACGCATTCACCGACTCTGTGAAAAACCGGTTCGATTTCCTGGCATTTGCGCCTGTCCTGTACATCAGCGCGAAAACCGGCCAGCGTGTCCATGCCGTGATCCCAACTGCGGCCCAGGTGCAGGAAGAACGCCTTGTGCGTATTCCTACGAGCGAACTCAACGCCCTGGTGCGCGAAGCCGTGCTCAAACATCCGCCCGCCAGCCACACCGGGCGACGACTGAAAGTCTATTATGCCAGCCAGGTTCGCGTAGACCCGCCCACGTTTCTGTTCCACGTGAACGATACTGAACTGGTTCACTTTAGCTATGAGCGCTACCTGGAAAACCAGATACGCGAGAAATATAGTTTTCTCGGAACACCGATCCGCCTCAGCTTCCGCCCTCGCCGCAAAAAAGACGAATGATTGGCCTCATGAGTCGTACTCGTGCCTATGCAGAAGTGCTTCAGGTACTCTCGGCTTGAACGTCCGACGGTGCTAACGTTTGCACACGCGCGGCCACAGGGGGCGCATTTCGTTGCGCCGCAAAACAGATTCCATAGAGTGCGGCCCACGCGAGCGGAATCCATACATAATAGACGTCATCGCTGCCGGCTATTCGATGCGCCCAAGTAAGTATCTGCAAAATCAGGATGCTGCCAGCTACGATTAGTTTCATTCTATTGCGCGCTGGGACCCCCAGCCAGGCGAAAATCTGGGCAATGGGAATCAGCAGAATGGTCTGATCGTAACTCCAACCAAAAAAAGTTGTCGGAACGGTGATGATGGTTAGCAGTGCGATGCTGGTTTCCAGGCTTACAGAAGTATTCGGCCTTGAAAGAAACCAGGCCAGCGGAAGAAAGATAACAATCACATAGCGAAGTGCTTCCGTGATTCGCAAGGAACTAGCAAAGCCGCCAATGGTAGGCGTAGCCCAATTTACGGGGGCTATGCCGACTAAACCTATTATGTCCGTGATCCAGGCTGGACGAAACAGGAATAACACGAGGATACAAAATACTCCCGCACAAAGCAGGCCCAGCCATACCTGCCAACGTCGCCTGTAAGCTGCATAAAGCAGAAAATATGGAACGGCCAATATTGCCATGTGTGGCTTCACGCTAGTCAATATTAGCGCGAATCCTGCCCAGAACCATTGTTCCCGCCGGAACAGAACCATGCAGCTAACAACTCCCAGCACAACCAGGAATGTCACCTGTCCTATGAGAATTGCCAACAGCGCCTGCGGAAACAGAACGACAAACAGGCAAAATGCCAGGACTGTTCCGCCGCGCCGTGGCAAATAAAGGTAGGCCAGCATGAGGGCTATGAGCAGCAAAATTGCTACGTTCAAAACCAGCCAAACAGACTTGGCAGCCACGAAGGGTAGCCACGTAACGGGGAGGATGAATACAAACAGCGTGGGGGGATTCCAGGCAGCTATTGTATAGTCCAGGTTTGAATGAACCTGTGTACGCTCTATCTCTGCCATGTTTGTCTGGTCGTACGGATTTCGCCCTTCACGCAGCAAGTAAGAGGCTGACCAATAAGCAACAAAATCCCCGTTGCCCAGGCCGTTAGACGCCGCTATATTCCCCAGCTCCAATGCACTGATGATGGCAAATAACGCCAGGATAACCACAAGAAATCGTTGCCGGTTCGAGCGACGAAGGGAGTCCATACACTTCCTCAGTTGTTTATATCTGACAGCGGTTTTCGAAAGGCGAGGATCAGTTCGCCGCGCAGTATATAGTTAACGGATTCCAACGTATAACCTCGCGCGGCAAAAAGATTGATGAGTTCGCGTCTGGTGTAGTGAGCAATGTGCTCATCTGCATATGCGCTCGGTAATACTCTCGCATAAATCGCCTCAATCAGTCGCCATTCCCAGTTGGCATAGTCCGGTGTACCTAATACCAAACGCCCACCTGGAGCCAACACTCGGCAAAGCTCATTAAGGATGGGTGATTCTTTAGGGACGTGCTCTATTACCTGAGAGCACAGGACACATAGAAAACTGGCGTCGCCGACAGGCAGGTGAAAACCGGAAGCTTGTAGGCGCCACGTCTTAAACTTACGTGCGTACCGCAACTTACGGATCAGAATATCAAGCGCGACACTCCCATCAGGCAACGCCTGGATGATACGGCTCGAACCGCACCCCACATCGAGAGTAGGCCCCTGTCCTGCTATCAGCTTGACGACATATTGAAAGCGTCTGCGCTGCCAATAACGCTGAGGCAGCACAATGCTGTCGTAAGCTCTGTCGTCGTAATCTGCACTAAGGATAGAATTTCTGAGTCGGTATAGTTTCAGGAACGTGCGCAAATAGGCAAACCCAAAAGATAGCATCCGTGAAAAAGAAACTCGCCTGTAGGAAAATTCAGAGGTCAATGGCACTTCGGCAACTGTGTAGCCCTCACAATAAACTTTCGTGAGTATCTCCTCCAGAATACTGAAGTCTTTTGAACTGAAGGATAGGCGATGGAGAACAGCAGCGTTGTAAAGTCGGAAACCGCTTGACATATCGCGTATTCGTAAGTTTAAGCCGCGCGCGAAAACGACATTCAGGGAATAACTCAGCACGTGCCGAAAGGATGCCCTTCGCAGTCGTGCACCCGGCACGTATCGTGATGCCACAACTACATCGGCATTATCGCGCTTCTCCCATAACGTTTTGGCAAAATCCGGAGAACTCGCAAGATGCGGTTCGGTTGTCAGGACATAATCTCCCTTAGCAGCCGCAAAACCAGCGAGCAGCGCCCCGCCGTAGCCACCCTCTTCTGGCTTGATTAAACGTATACTGTGATGCTCGAATAGGCCGGAAATTTCATCGTCGTTTTGCAAGCCAACAATGATGACTTCATAACTGACTTCGAGATCATCCAGGATAGAACATAAGAGGCGTAAAAACGCATTCGCGGATTGAACTTCATATAGAGTGGGAATAATCACCGAGAGATGGGGATGTGCAGGAGCGTTAGACATTAACCCATCCTCAGTCGCAGGGTCGAATTCAGAGGTGAACAGCAATCAGACAGCGCCTCTGGAAGAATAGCGTGATTGGGGACGATACGCAACCACGCCACCGCTCGAATGCCAGGGCAAAAGCATCAACTAGGCCAGCGGCAGCTTGACTGGCTGGTGCGAGTGTACCGACCGATAGGCCGCCATAACAGCTTCCACAGCTTTTAGGCCATCATAGCCCGTCACAGAGGGCGCGCGCTTTTCGCGAATCGACGCAGCGAATTCGTCAATCATGGCCTGATTAATGTCTGACCCCCAGGGCGTCCATAAGGGACGGCGTTCAGGGTGGCTGTACGTCGTGAAGCGCTGGCCGAACACGTCCACCACAGCCAGACCTCGTTCACCCACAAACTCGATCTTGACGTTGCCCCAGGTCGGGTAAAAGGTCGGACGGCTCCAACTACAATCCAGCCCCACAAATAGACCATTGGCGAAACTGATCATCAGCACGCCAGCCGTCTCGACCTTCAGCCCCGGCGCCGGGAACAGGTCACCACCCTCGGCGTACAACTCCGCGATCTCGCTGTGGAACATCCAGCGCAGTACGTCCACCACGTGAACGGTATGATCCATGATCGCGCCGCCGCCAGCCAGCCGTTTATCTACAAACCAATCGCGGATATAGCTTGGATTCTCGCCCTGGTTGGTCGCGTTGCAGCCAAGGATCTTGCCCAGCTTCCCGGCGTCAATCATCGTTCTGACTTCGTTGAGCGGCGGGCTGAACCGTACCGGGAAGGCTGTCATCAGGCGGGCATTGGCCGACTCAGCCGCGGAAAGGATCGCGCGAGCATCTTCCAATGTCGTCGCCAGCGGCTTCTCGCACAGGATGTTTTTCACGCCCGCCGACACTGCCATCTCGACCAGTTCTCGGTGATAGCTGTTCTCGCAGCAGATTACGACTCCGTCCGGCGCTTCGCGCAGCAAGGCGCGGTAATCTTCAAAGCGGCGGAGGCTGAACTGTGCAGCGATTGTCGCAGCCCGTTGGGCAACCTCGTCGGCGAAGCCGATCACCTCTACATCTGGAATAGCGCGCAGGTTGCCAATGTAAGCTTCGGCGTGGTGGTGGGCAAAGCTCATGATTCCGATACGCATCAGGCCGCCTCCGGCTGTACGGGCAGTGGCGCCAGGTTGACAGGCAACCCGCTCCGCATGGACTCGATTGCGGCCAGCCCGATCTGCAATGCAGACAGGGCATCGTTCGCTGTCACAGCGAACGGCTTGTCATGCATAAGGGAATCATAGAAATGCTTGATCATCGTAGTATAAGGGTCTTCAGCCAGCGGACTGAGCGGTAGCCCAACGTCTGCCACGGCGCCCGGCTCTGGTTCGGTATAGGTGACAAGCGGTGCGGAAGTATCCGATTCCCACTCGATTAAGCCGCCGTCGCCTGCAACTTCCACTTTGGTGCGGAACAGCGGCGGCGGGTAAGCCCACCCGCCTTCAACGTGCCCCAGAGCACCGCTGCGGAAGCGCAGAAGTACCTGCACATATTCGGCAATACCACCCGCGTCAGGCGCTGAGCCGCGTGCATAGACCCGTTCCACGTCGCCGCCCAGCCACCGCGCATAATCGTAGTCGTGGATGAGCGTGTCCAGGATTGGCCCGCCGGAACGGGCGAAGTCCGAAAACCAGTCGTCGTGCGCGCTGTGAGGGCGATATGTGGCCCGCGTGAGACGTATTACCCCTGGACTGCCAACTTTGCCCGCCCTCACTGCATCGTAAATTCCCCGATACTGCGGGAAGAATCGTACAGTCATACCAACAAACAGCCGAACGTTCGCTTCCCGGCAAGCCATGATCATTTTCTGAGCATCTTCAAGCGAGCGAGCGATGGGTTTTTCGCACAGCACGTGTTTGCCCGCCGTTGCGGCCTTCAGCGTAAAATCGAGATGGAGATGGGTAGGCACACAAATGTCTACAACGTCAACCTGAGGCAGTACCGCGTCCAGGCTTTCAAACGCCTGTACGCCAAATGCTGCCGCAAACCTTTCGGACTTTGGGCGATCCAGGCCGACGACGCCTACGATTGTCGCGTCTGTGGCCGACCAGCCGACGGCGTGCGTGTGGCCCATAGACCCGCTGCCGATAATGGCAATTCGTAGAGGAGTCATGCGCTATAGGCCATTCTTAGTCCGACTGGAACTAGCCCCTTCGCGAAAGGTTTTATCTTTTGCACAACAAGCTCACTGTCGAAGGAAATAATGGTTCGTTTGTAGTTTAGGATGTGAGGGTAAGGTAGCTGATAACCTATATTATCGTCACTAATTCCAAACTCCCAGGCAGTTTTATCGGATACTTGCCTGATGATTTCTTCTACGCTTTCACCGCTCCGGTCATCAGGCCCTTGATGAGTTGGCGTGAGAATATTGCGTAAATCACCAGTACCGGTAGCATCGCAAGGGTCAGGGCCGCGAGCTGCGCGCTGTAATCCGTCTGAAATTCCCCGGCAAACTTTGCCACACCGAGAGTGATGGTGCGCGTCGAATCGCTCGAAATGATCAGCGGGAACCACAAATCGTTCCATACCGGGATCATAATGAAAACCGTCACAGAGAACAATGCCTGGCGGACGAGAGGAATAACCAGCCGATAGACCCAGTATTCACTGGCCCCGTCAATGCGCGCGGCGTCTTTGAGATCAATGGGCACTTCGCTAAAAAACTGCGTCAGAATAAAGATCGCCAGCGGCAGGTTTTGGGCGACGTAAATTAAGATAAGCCCCTGTAGAGTTCCGGTCAATCCTAATGTCGAACTTAACCTGACAATGCTCACCGTGCCAAGCCGAATCGGGATCATGATCCCAAGTGCCATGTAAAGGCCGAGCAAGGTATTACCTCTGAATTTGTATTCAGACAGCGCGAATGCAGCCATGCTGCCAAGCAGCAGCGAAAGGCCAATCGAACCTAACGTTATTATTAAACTGTTCGAGAAGTATGATAGAACATCAGCTCGTTTGAATACCGTCTGATAGCCGATCATCGTAAACATTGAACCGGTGGGGATCGTATACGGTTGGCCGAATATATCGCCCTGTTTCTTGAAAGAGTTGATGGCAGTAATGAGTATGGGAAACATTGCCAGCGTCGTGTAGGCTAGCAGCACAACGTGGATGCCGATGCCACTCAATTTATGTCCCAATTGCCATCGTTCATAGACGGAACCCGTAGCCCTGGAAGCGCCTGAAGGACTTGCGGCTGCATCAATGCTTGACATAGTTTATTTCCTTTCAGCCTTGAATCCTGGCAATGCGCCGCTGCCAGCCAAACATATAAATTAGTACGCCAGTCAAAATGATCAAAAACATCATGGCGGCAATCGTTGTACCCATCGTAGGGTTTCCGGACTTAAGTTGGAAACCGTAAAATGTGCGGAAAAAGAATGTGCCCAGGATGTCGGTGTGATAGTTCGGAGTCGCCAGCAGCCCTTGCATAGTGTAAATCAGGTCAAAGGCATTAAAGTTCCCCACGAATGTCAAAACTCCTACAATGCCGACGGTTGGCAACACCAGGGGAAATTTGATCTCGGTAAAGATTCGCCATGCTGATGCGCCGTCCACACGAGCCGCTTCAAGTAATTCTTCGGGGATGCTGACTAGCGCAGCCATAAACAGCACCATTGGCAGCGCCACCCATTGCCAAACGGAGATGAGCGATACGACAGGCAATGCGGTTATGTCCGAGCCAAGCCAGGGTTGGATCAATGCGCCGAGGCCAATCCCTTTCAGAAAGCCGTCAACGATTCCCCAGTTCTGGTTTAGCAACAATTTCCAAATAAAGCCGATGATTACAACGGACAACGTGGTTGGCGCAAAAATTAACGTGCGATAGATCGCGCGCCCACGCAGAAATTTCGCAGTCAGTAAGGTTGCCAGAAACAGCGCCAGCGGGTTCTGTACCAGCATGTGGATCGAAAAGAAGACGAAGTTGTTGCCCAGCGCGTTCTTAAATTGACCTGCCCAGTTGGGGTCACCTAGCAGTGTGTGAAAATTATCCAACCCAACAAATATCGGCTGGCTAGTGCGAGTTGCCACCAGGGCCAAGAAGTTAGGCGCTTGAATATTCAGCAAATTACCTGTTGCTGGTTGGTTAATCACACTCTGATCATAAAAGCTCAGCCGCAGCGAATCAAACAGCGGGTAGATCATGAAGAGTGTGTAAATGATGATTGCTGGAAGTAGAAAAACGAAAATATGGGTTGGGAATGCTTTTCGAGCTATGCGCTGCATAACTAAAATCCCGTTTAACTGACACTATTTCTTTATTGTAGAACGGATGTGTTTTTCGGGCATCCTATGAAATGCCCGTTTTTCGATGGGCACAACAGGCATAACGCCTGTTGTGCCCGGTGTCTCTACCGGTCGCACCAGAGACTTAATCGGTTGTTACTTGGCTGCGGTTGCGGCCATTGTTGCTGCTGCGCCACCTGCTGGTTTGAACCAGGTATCCAGGTCGCTTTGAATCTTATCGGCGGCCTGCTGAGGCGTCAATTTGCCTGAAAGCAGGAGCGCATTGGTGTTCCACCCGTCGGTTTCCACGTCCGGCACACCCGCACTCTTCGGCGGATTGGGCATCAGGTCAGAGGAGCGAAGTGTAGAAGCACATTGCTGCGTCCAGCCCAGGAAGGTGTTCGCCAGCGGGTCACTCAAGGTAATCTTGAAGTTACCGAGT
>DATGFK010000648.1:0-7802 GCA_035309185.1 Aggregatilineales bacterium | reverse complement strand
TGCACCTGAAGACCGAACTGGAGATGCTGCGGCGCTCCGTTTCGGTGGTGTATGGCAATCTGCCGCCGGAAGTGCGCCGCAAACAGGCAGATCGTTTTGCCGCAGGTCAGACGGAAATCTGCGTGGCTACCGATGCGGTGGGAATGGGACTGAATCTGCCTGCCGACCAGGTGTGCTTCTTTGAACTGGAAAAGTTCGACGGCAGGATGGTACGCCCGCTCAATTCTGCCGAGGCGCACCAGATCGGCGGACGTGCCGGGCGCTACGGCATGTCAAGCGTCGGACTGGTTGGGGCAACTTCACGGCGCGGGCTGCGCATTTTGCAGCGGCTGTATGAATCCGAACCCAAAGAGCTGACCCACGCCCGCGTGGCGCCCGTCGTTGAAGACCTGGCGCTTATCCCCGGCAGCCTGGCGCACCGCTTTGCGCAGTGGGCCGAACTTCAGTCCATCCCCGATTCACTGCGCAACGTGATCCGGCCTGCCGACATTGACGAGCGGATCGCCCTGGCCCGGATGCTGACGGATAAAGAGGTCGAACAACTTGGCCTTGAAGCCGCCGTGCGGATCGTGAACGCACCCACGCGCGAGATCAGCCGCGATTACTGGCGCGCCTGCACGGTCTCGATCCTGGCTGAGTCGCCGATGCCGCATCCCCCGGATGCTCCTTATATCATCGAGAATGATCACCAGCTCGACCAGACCGAACAATCCATCGCCTGCGCCGATATCTACCTGTGGCTTTCGCACCGCCAGGAGTTTTCGCGCTACGGGGCGGATGAGGAGCGCGTCCGCGAGATGCGTACGGAGTGGTCTATGAGCATTGATGCAGCCTTGCTGCGCCGCCTGGATACGTTGGCTCGCTGCGTCAACTGCCGGAAGCCCCTGCCGCTCGGCCATCGCTATAGCCTGTGCGATGCCTGCTACAACCAGCGATCCAATTACTGGTACTAAATTGCTTGTCAAAGAAGTCGAGTTAAGTTAGGCTACACGCAGTCAATTATCCGTAAAGCTGCCCTTGGAGGAATTGATCCCAATGTCTGAAATTTTCGACAAGCTCAAGGCGAAGCTGGCCGAATCAGGAACCCTGACAGACGACGAGTTGACCAGCGCCGGGCTAACTGACGAGGAAAAGATCTGGCTCAGCGCCGAGCGTCATTCCAAAGAGCGAGAAAAGCAGGAAAAGATCACACTCGAACAGTATGTAGCAGCCAACAAAGTCCTGGACACGGCGGCAGAAGGCAGCGCCGAATATAAGGACGCTGAGAAAATTGTCGAGGCTTACGAAAAGCAGGCTTGAAGCCTATCTGGAAACGGTTCGGGATGAACGGGATAGTTGAATGCTGCTGGTAGACGGACACAATTTGATCGGCCAATTGCAAGACCTCTCGCTAGACGATCCGTTCGACGAGGCCAAGTTGAGCATGGCCGTGCGCACGTATTGTATGCGCAGCCGCAGCAAGGCCACGATCATCTTTGACAATGGCCTGCCGGGCGGTGTCTCCAAGCAGCTTTCCAACAGCAGCGTGACCGTTATTTTTGCCCCCGCCGGAACGCAGGCCGACACCCTCTTGATGCGCCGCGCCCGCGATCACGCCAGGGCAAAAGAGCCGTTGCTCCTGGTCACGTCAGACCGGCGTATTCTTCGCCTGGCATTCGCTTACGGCATCGAAACCCTGTCCTCGCCTGAATTCGCCATCATGATCGGTTTCCGCCCTGTAGACATTGATCCGGAAGGCGCCAAAGCAGCCAAAGCGCGGCAACCACGCAGCGCCCAGGCCGTAAAAATCGCTTACGACAAAGAACCCAATCCCGTCGTCAGCCCGCAAGAAGTGGCCTACTGGCTGCCCATCTTCGAGCGCCGCTTGCAGATCGCGCACGTGAAGCGCGCCGCAAGCCGCAAGCCACGCCGAAAACTAGATTAGCGCGGCGCTCGGCATCATTCTATGCGAATTGCACTTGTAACGTCCTGGCCGACCAAAGTGCTTGCGGGCAGTGGCACCGCCGTGTTTTATCACGCGCTGGCCGACGGGTTACGGCAATCTGGCTACGAACTGGACGTCATCGCTCCCAACTTCGATGTGTCCAATTATGTGAAAGCTACGCTCCAGCGCTTGCTGTTCAACACCGAACTCCGCACGGAACCCCGCGTCCTTTCCGCCGACCTGGTGATCGGCTTTGATTATGACGGATACGGCCTTGACCCGGCAGTGCGCCCGCCAATGGTCACATCGGCCCATGCCGTTTACGCCGATGTTATCCAGTGGGAAGTTGAACCCTTCCGTACGATGGTTGAAGCACAGGCCTTCTTTGACCAGGTTGCCATGCAGCGCACCGATGCAATCACCATCGGCAGCGAATATGCCAAAGAGCGGATCGTCACGCTTTACGGAATTGCGCCGGAGAAAATAACGGTGATCCCTCACGGCATGATCGATCCGGCCTGGCTGCCCCTGGTCGCCTCCGTGCCGCAAGTTCCGAACGATCATCCCGTGATTCTGAGCGTGGGCAAGATGTTCCCACGCAAGCGGATTGACGTGCTGCTGCGCGCCCTGCCGCTTCTACTCCCCCGCTACCCAACCCTGGAATTGCGGGTCGTTGGGTATGGCCTGGATTGGGATCGCCTGCACGCCCTGGCAAGCGAACTGCGCCTCGACGCCCACGTCTCGTGGTTGGGCCACATCGGGGATGATTCAGATTTCGCCCGCGAGTGGCGGCAGGCGGATATCTTCTGCCATCCAAGCTGCCAGGAGACTTTTGGCTACGTATACCTGGAAGCAATGACCCTGGGCAGGCCGATTGTGGCCGTCCGCGCGGGCGCTGCGCCTGAAGTCCTGGGCGAGGCGGCGCTGCTGGCCGAACCAGAAAATCCGGCTGCTTTAGCCGATGCTCTGCAACAATTCCTGAGCGACCCGGCCTTGGGCAGAAACTATGGCGAATTAGCCCGTTCGCGCGCACCCATGTTCAGCCACAAACGGATGATCCAGGGCTATATTGCCATCATTGAACGCCTGACACAGAATCGCGCTGCTGCCGTCTCCCTATCCAGGCGAGATGAGTAGAGGGATTCAGGTGCTTTTCTGTTTCGCTTGCTCGGCTTTCAGCCAGGTATGATGGACTTCCAACAAAGATTCGCCCATCGCGCGCTCATGCAGATCAGGGCGATGTTCAATGGCCTCGCGCAACCAGCGTTCGCCGGACTCGCGGTCACCCAGGCGTGTGTAGGCGATTCCCATACGGTAGCTGCACATCGCGATTCGTGACTGGTCAATGACGCTCAAAATGCGATCAATGGTGATGGCTTCGTCGTATTCCTCGCGGAGCAGGTGCAGGGCCGCCATGTTGTTCCAGGCCTGGCTGAGTTCCCCGACTGCCACTTCGGATGCATCATGGGCCGCTTTCAATGCGCCATCAAGGTCACCTTTGGCCTCACAGGCTCCTGACATGAGCAGCAAAGCATCATAGTACGTCGGCCAGATGTCGAGTGCGCGCTGGCAGTGCGTGATGGCTAAATCCCATTCTTCGACATCCATGTGATCCAGCGCAAAGGCCCACTGTTCGGAAGGATTGGCTGTCCAGGTGTGATGCCGGTTCTTCGTTGACGTTTGTACGTGATGATGTTCGTCCATAAAAAATTGTGACCTCAATTTGTAAAGCGTTCCATGACGGAATTACAATCGCAACAAGTGTGCAGTGAGGGTTTAACTGACGATTGTAGTGATATTGCAATTCAGGGCAAACTGCTGACACCTTAAATCACAATTGTGGAAAAATTGAGGATGAGGTTTTTACATGGACTTTGAGCTGACGCAAGAACAGAAAATGTATCAACGGGCGGTTCGCAGCTTTTGTGAAGGCGAAATCAAGCCCTATGCCGCCGAGGTGGATCGGACTGGCGAACTGCGCTGGGATGCGATCCGAAAAATGCCCGGCCTGGGTTTGACCGGCTTGCAGGTTCCGGAGGAATATGGGGGGGCCGGGCTGGATGCCATCAGCGCGGCGATAGCCATCGAGGAACTGGGACGGGCCTGCGGCTCGACGGGCCTGTCGCTCGCAGCACATAACGGCCTGTGTTGTAGCCCGCTCATCAACTATGGCTCAAAGGCACAGAAGGAGAAATATCTGCCGCGCCTGACCAGTGGTGAGGCGCTCGGCTCCCTGGCGCTTACCGAGCCAGGAGCAGGTTCTGACCTGGCGGGCGGCGTGCGGACGTCCGCCGTCAAGGAGGGCGATAGCTGGATCATTGATGGCAGCAAAGCCTGGATCACCAATCCAAAATACGCCCCTGTAGTGATTACTCTATGCCGGACGGACAAAACGACGGGAACAAAGGGCTTCAGCATGATCCTGGTCGAAACTGGACTGGAAGGCTTCACAATCCAGGCGCCCGAAAAGAAAATGGGACTCAAAGGCTCTCCGACGCAGATGCTAAGCTTCGACAACGTGCGCGTGCCGCTGGAAAACGTCCTGGGGCCAGAAGGCAAGGGCTTTTACCAGACGATGGAAACGCTGGACGGCGGCAGAATCGGGATTGGCGCGTTGAGTGTGGGGCTGGCACAGGCGGCCTTTGAGGAAGCCGTGAAGTATGCCCGTCAGCGGGAAGCTTTCGGCCATGCCATCGCCGATTTCCAGGCCATCCAGTGGATGATCGCCGACGCGGCGCTGGAGATCGAGGCGGCGCGCTTGATGGTGATGCGCGCGGCGTGGCTCAAAGATCAGCATAGGCCGTTTGGCAAAGAAGCAGCAATGGCGAAACTGATGGCTTCAGAAGTGGCGGAAAAAGTCGCCTTCAATGCCATACAGATTCACGGCGGTTACGGTTACAGTTCGGACTTCCCGGTAGAGCGCATTTACCGAGACCAACGCCTGATGACGATTGGCGAAGGCACCAGCCAGGTTCAGCGCATGGTGATTGCCCGCCACGTGCTCTCGGATCAAAAGTCCTGACAGCTAACCGAGAAACGAGAATAATTCCACCACGCCCAGGATTTCGTCGGTACTGAACGGCTTCACCAGATAGGCGTCGGCATGGAGCGCTTTGGCACTCTCGCCCTGTTCCTGGGTAGCCGACGTAACAATCAGGGGAATATCACGCAGGGCGGGGTCGGCGTCAACGCGCCGGGCAACCTCCCAGCCATCCACAACAGGCATGGTCAGGTCGAGGATGATCATGGACGGTAGCTGTCCATTGGTTTTGCAGGCTTCCAGGTGATCCAGCGCGGCCTGTCCGTTGGGGGCCAGGTCAACGCCGAACCCTTCGTCCGTCAGCACCATCTGAAGGATCTTTCGTAACTGCGGATCATCTTCTACGACTAAAATTCGGTGTGTCACGCGGTTGCCCCCTTCATGCTCTAGACCGCAGGAATTGTATCGCATGAGGGGCGCGAGATAACAAATTTCAATGTCGAGAATGAGTCCGGGCCTGTTTCTACAGGCCCGGCAGAGGATTAGCGGAGGTAGCCGTGAGGTCGGCGTCTCTGAACTTACGCCGTTTCCGGTACTGCGGTGATGGACGCGGCCATCGGGCTGCCCAGGGCCTCTTTAAGAAAGCTCTTGATGGTGTGGACGGGGATCGCGGCGCCGACCTGCGGGCCAGTCATCAGTGTATTCACGCCGATGAGGCGTCCTTGCACGTCCAGCAGCGGGCCGCCGGAGTTCCCAGGCCGCACTTTGAGGCTGATCACAATCCACTCGCGGCCCCCGGCAGGCATCTCTGGAAATTCTGATCCCGCCCCGACGACGATTCCCGCCGAAGCGGCGCCCAACACCCCCCACGGATGGCCGACTGCGAAGACCATCTGACCTGCTCGCAACTTCCGCGAATCGCCCAGGGCAATGGTCGGCAGGCCGCTGGCTTCGACAGTCAAGGCGGCAACGTCCTTTTCGGCGTCCTGGGCGAGAATGCGCGCGGGGAGCGTTTGCCCATCGGGCAATGTGACCGTAAGGGTTGCCTCGCGCTGCGGGAAACGTCCATAAGGGCCGTAGCTCCAACCGCCGCGACTCGGGCGGTCTAGCGCACTGACAACATGCGCATTGGTAATGATCAGGCCGTCGGGATGCCAGATTGTGCCCGCGCCGTTGCCCTGCCCCACGCTAACCTGTACAAGGCTGCGATGAGCGGCGTCCACCGCCGCCGACACGCCCTCATTCAACTGTTCCAGGATAGTTGACATCGCTCTACTCCCTATCAATCACGGTGATTACGCACGTTCGCCGATGGTCAGTTTGATGTCCTGCACCTGCCCGCCTCGGACAATCGTGGCGGGGATGGAGGCGCCGACACGGTCTCCGGTCAGCAGTCCGGCCAGGTCGTCCATGTGACGAACTTTATTGCTGTCCAGGGTGACCAGTGTGTCACCCAGCACAAGCCCTGACTGATCCGCCGGGCTGCCTGCTTCGACAGAGGCGATCAGCAGCCCCGTTTCCTGTCCAAGTTTTTCCTGGAGGGCGGCGGGCAGGCGTACTGGCTGTGCCCCGATGCCCAGGTAGCCCTGGCGAACTTTGCCGTGCTTCAAAAGCGTGTCCACGACGCGAGCGAGCGTGGCAGTTGGGATGGTCAGGCTCGTGTCACGCATGGCCGAGGTATTCATGCCCAGCAGCGCGCCGGAAACATCCACCAGCGGCCCGCCAGAGAAGCCGGGCAGCATGGCAACGTCGGTTTGCAGGTAGCGATCCACGTCGCCACCCAGGGCACTGCGCCAGTTGTTGCCCAGCGCGCTGACGATGCCCATCGTCGAAAGCACGTTCGTGCCAGGGCGTCCCAGGGCCAAAACGAGATGTCCGACGCGCAGCTTGGCGCCGTCCGCCTGCTTGAAGGCAGACAGGCCCTTTGCGTCAACGCGAAGCACGGCCAGATCGGTGGAAGGATCGCGGCCTGCCAGGGTGGCCGAAACCTTGTCGCCGTTGGGGAGGCCCACGCTCAGGTTGTCATCCCGCTCAACGCTATGGTGTGCAGTGACGATCACGCCATCGGCAGACCAGACCAGTCCGGTGGATGGCAAACGGCGGCGACCTTCGATGCGGACGACGGACTTACCAGCCAATTCGACGGTATCCGCAAGGCCATCCGAGACACTATTCAATACGTCAGACATTGCCAATACTCCTGTAGATTTTCTCTTTCCAATTCGATGTACAGCAGGATACTCGCAAGCCAGTTTGAACTCATCCACAATCCGCAGAGGATGGGCCTAGACGAAAGTATAGGTCTGCTAGAATCACGCTATAGTGATACTGAAAATATGCTCATCGAGGCTTGATCATGCGCAAACTTGAAATCATCGCCACGTCAGTTCAGGACGCCATCAACGCCCAGGAAGGCGGCGCGACGAGCGTTGAGGTCATCCAGGCTCCCGAAGTGGGCGGGCTGACGCCGCCGCCTGATCTGGTCGGGGCGATTCGAGACAAGGTCAGAATCTTTGTCCGGGTGATCGTGCGTCCCCAGGCCAAGAGTTTTGATTATACCGCTGAAGAGATCGAGACCATGCTCCAGGACATTCACAGCCTGCGCCAGATCGGCGTGAATGGGGTCGTCTTTGGCGCGCTGGACGAAACGGGCGCGATCAATCTCGACCTCACGACGCGCATCGCGCGGGCGGTACATCCGCTTGAGCTGACCTTCCATCGCGCCATTGACGAGAGCAGCGACGCCGAAACCGCCTTGCCAACCCTCAAGGGCGTCGCGCAGCGCATACTGACCTCCGGGCACGCCGAGAACGTCTTCGATGGACGGATGCAGATCAAGAAGTGGATCGAGCAGTACGGCAAAGACTTCACTTTCGCGTGCGGCGGTGGCATTCGTTT
>DATGFK010000647.1:0-4124 GCA_035309185.1 Aggregatilineales bacterium | reverse complement strand
GAGTCGGTGCGGCGCGCGCTGTATTGCAGCAAAATCTGTGCCTACGCCCAGGGCATGGAACTCATCAAACTCGCCAGCGATGACTACAAGTATGGCGTTCCGCTGGGCAAAACCGCCGCGATCTGGCGGGCGGGCTGTATCATCCGCGCTGTGTTCCTGGAAGACATCACCGCTGCCTATGACCAGAATGCCAACCTGACCAATTTACTGCTGGCGCCCAAATTCCAGAAGGCCATCAGCGACTATCAGACCGACTGGCGGCACGTGGTGACGGAGGCCATTAACGCGGGAGTGCCTGCCCCCGCTTTCAGCGCATCCCTGGCCTATTACGACAGCTACCGGAGCGCGCGTCTGCCTGCCAATCTGATCCAGGCGCAGCGCGACTACTTTGGCGCGCACACCTACCTGCGCACGGATCGCCAAGGCGTGTTCCATTCCAGTTGGGACAACCGCGCCCACCTGACCACCGTCGGGCATCTGTAATCGGTTTTTGCTTTGCGCCGGGCCGAGGGAATCCACTGTCTTCTCAATGGTCTGTGTCCCGATTCTAAATTGCGAGTACAATTGAACGCATAGATATACCCTAGAGGCGGCACGGGCCATCCTGCCCGGCACACGGAGTTTTCGCCGTGACAATCACATTTACTGATATTCTGGCTGGCGGTCTCTCGCTCGGATACTTCTTCTTGTTGTTGATCGGCTTGCGAGTCCGCTCACAGTTCGGCGCCCAGCGCTGGCTGCTTGCTTTTGTGGTCGTGGCCCTGGCTGCTCAGGTTGTGGCCCTGCTCACCCTGGCGGGCACTCTCGATCAGCCTGCATTGCCGGTCTACCTGACCAGTCTGATGCTGGTTTTGTATGTGGGTCTTTCGATACGCTACTTGCAGCGCTCAGGCGCGACGTTCTGGCTTCTGCTGGGTATCGTGTGGCTGGCTGCGATCCTGGTAGTCAGTCTGGTAGTGGCGCCCACCGGGCTGCTGGGGACAGGTGGTTGGCTGGCAAAGACGTTCCAGTCTCCGCTTGATCTCTCTGGCGTGTTGGCTGTGGCGGGCTGGTCTGTGATCGGCCTGCTCACTTTGGCCCTGACTTTTTCAAGCCTCATTCAGGCGCATTTGCCCGAAATCGCCAACCGCGCCTTGTTCTGGATGTTCACCGTCCCGCTGTTGATCGTGGGCGCAGTGCTGAGCGTGAGTGGAACGCCCGCCCTGGAGGAAGTCGGTTGGGGCATCCAATTTCTGACCATCACAGGAATCGTTTACAGTGTGCAGACCCACCGCGTGATGGACATTCGGCAGGTGCTGCGCCAGGTTGTGGCCTGGACACTGCTCACTGCGGTTGCTGCCATCGTCGTCCTGGTCGCCTTGATCGCCGGGCATAATGTGGATGCCGCCGCCGAAAGCGGAATCCTGACTCTCGTTGGCCTGGCGGTGCTGGCCGCCGTTGTCTATGCCCCACTCCGATCGGTGATGGTGGGCATCGTCAATCGCTTCTTCGGGGGCGGTTCGAGCGACGCAGCAGGGCTATTACGCCGCTACAGCGAGAATATCGCGGGCGTCGTTGAACTCGATGAGCTGATTGACACCGCCATGACCGCCCTCCGCAATACGTTGAATGTCCGCCGTGGTGGGCTGATCCTGGCGACGCGCGACGACAACGATACCATCCGAGTCGAGCCGATGTCCCACGGCATGGGCGACATGCCCGAAGTGCGGGGTTGGATTCCCAAAGGCAGCCCCGTCTACAAAAGCCTGTTTGACGAGCGCATGAACCTCCTCCAATTTGACCTGGAATATGACCGGCGCTTCAACGATATTGCGCCGGAACTGCTCTCCTTTTTCAAACAGTTGCGGATGAGTGCCTATGCGCCAATTATAGCCCAGGGACAGCTCATTGGCGTGCTGGCGGCAGGCTCAAAGAACAATGACTTGCCCTTTTACCCGCAAGACCTGGAACTGCTGGCTGCTATCGCCAACCAGACGGGTGTTGCTCTGCGTAATGCGCGTCTCGTGCGTGACCTGCGCAAAGCAACCGAAGAAATGCAGTCTCTCAACAAAGACCTGGTCGGCACCAAGACGCGCGTCGAACAACTGGACGCCGTGAAGACCGATTTCATCACCATCGCCAGCCACGAACTGCGGACGCCACTGGCTCAGATTCGCGGCTACACGGACATCCTGGATGCGCTCAACGAACAGAGTATGCTCGATCCCGACCAGATGACGGGGATGACGACGAACTTGCGAAAGGCGACGGATCGCCTGGAGCGGCTCATCGGTGACATGCTGGATGTCAGCCAGTTGGGCCTGGACGCTATGGATTTGCGCTTTGCGCAGACGACTACCGAGAACGTCCTGCGCCTGGCTATCGAACCATTGACGGAGAGCGTCAAACAGCGCAAGCTGACACTGGTCGCGCGCGGCCTGCGTGGCCTGCCGCCCATCGAAGCGGATATGCAGCGACTGGTGCAGGCCTTCCGTAACATCGTGACCAATGCCATCAAGTACACGCCTGATGGCGGAAAGATCGAGCTTTCGGCTCACGTTCAGCAGAATGCGGGCAGCGGACTGGATGAGATCGTCGTCGCCATCAAGGACACCGGGATCGGTATTGACCCGAAGAACCAGGATCTCATCTTTGAGAAGTTCTTCCGAATCTCCGACCCTGGCCTGCATTCGACAGGCGCTACCAAGTTCATGGGCGCGGGGCCGGGCCTGGGCCTGACCATTGCGCGCGGCGTAATTGAAGGCCACGGTGGCCGAATCTGGGTGGAAAGTCCAGGCTACGACCCGGAGGGACTGCCCGGCTCGACCTTCTATATTGTGCTGCCGCTCGTTCCGCCTTCGACTGCCAAGCGCGTGCTGGCCTTCGATGCCGCCGGTGTGCCTTTGCCCGCAGCATCGCCTGCGCCAGCCCTGGCCTCCGGAAAAACGCAGCCAGAGCCGACTCCGGTGCCTGTGGCTGCGCCAGCCACGCCCGAACCGGCTCCCGCGTCCACGTCGGAAGCATCGGGCGCGTCCGACGATGGGACAGTTGAGCCTCTCATCTGATAGAGGATAGAAAACAATCAAACCAATCTAGCGGGCGGAGCTTAGGCTCCGCTCCTTGATGATGTGGTCAACTCAGATAGTTCGCCTGCATCGAGCGGGAGCCACTGGCCTGGTTGAAGGCCCGCCAGCGTTACTGAGCCGACGGCCCAACGCACAATCCGTAAGGTCGGAAAGCCAATGGCGGCGGTCATCCGGCGTACCTGGCGGTTTCGCCCTTCGGTCAGCGTCAGTTGCAGCCACGCCGTCGGCACATTCTTCCGATAGCGGATTGGCACGGGCCGCTCCGGTAAATCCGGCGCGCTGGAGAGCAATTCCACCTGGGCCGCGCGGGTCGGGCCGTCTTTGAGCACGACGCCCCGCCGCAGCTTGTCGAGCGCTTCCTCGCCGGGAATCCGTTCCACCTGCGCCAGATAGATGCGCGGATGGCTGAAGCGGGGCTGGGTCAGCCGGGCATTGAGCGCCCCATCGCCGGTCAGGATCAGCAGACCCTCGCTGTCGAAGTCCAGCCTGCCGGCCGCGTACAGGCCCCGAACCTTGATATAATCAGCAAGCGTGGCCCGCCCCTGCGCGTCGGTGAACTGCGACAGGACGCCATAAGGCTTCCAGAAACGGATCGCGTGAAGAGCAATTGTCATGAGGCTGAATTATAGCCTGGATCGGCCAGCGGATGAACAGCCTAAACGCGCTTGAATCTTCGATAGCGGCGTCCATGCGGCGGCGCTACGTGCGGCTCCTGGGACGTGGGACGACGGCGCTGTACGTCGCCTTGCGTGCCCTGGCCCTACACGATGGTCTGGGCGATGATCCAGGCGAGGTGATCTTGCCCGATCTGATCTGCTCGAATGTACTGGATGCCGTAGTCCTGGCGGGGTTCACGCCGCGCTTTGCCGACGTGCTGCCGGGGCGCTTCAATGCCGATCCGGACAGCGTGCGTCGCCTGATTGGCCCATCCACGCGGGCGGTGGTCGCGGGACACATCTTTGGCACCGTAGAAGATATACCCGACTACGGCGTACCCGTCATCGAAGATGCTGTTCAGGGCCTTGGAGGCGTTACGCCATCGGGCCGTCCGGTGGGAAC
>DATGFK010000646.1:0-8542 GCA_035309185.1 Aggregatilineales bacterium | reverse complement strand
ACTTTTGAAGGCGTTACAGTCCTTTTCCTGTTCTCATATTCACTTTTCCACGCAATCAAAAGGAATTCATGTCACAGCTTTACACGACCCGGATTGTTAAGGTCGCCCCACAAGCCCTCTATCCCGGAGCCATCCACGCAGCCGCCACACTCATCCAGGAGGGTCAGGTCGTGGCCTTTCCGACGGAGACGGTTTACGGGCTGGGCGCCAATGCGCTGGATGAGAAGGCGGTGAGCAAAATCTTCGCGGCCAAAGGTCGCCCTGCCACCGATCCGCTCATCATACACGTTGAGAATCGTGATCGTCTTGCCGAAGTGGCCTCAGAAATCCCCGACCTCGCCCACGATCTGATCGAGCGGTTCTGGCCGGGGCCGCTGACGCTGGTTCTGCCGAGACAGGCCCGCGTTGCGCCGGGAGTCAGCGCGGGCCTGCCGTCTGTCGCGGTCAGAATGCCTGCCCATCCCATTGCTCTCGCCTTGATCAAGGCGGCGGGGGTTCCGATTGCTGCGCCAAGCGCCAACCGGTTCGCCCATTCCAGCCCGACCACGGCGCAGCACGTCCTGGACGACCTGTCGGGACGCATCCCGCTTATTCTGGATGGTGGGCCTACGCAGATTGGCCTGGAATCGACCATTGTAGACCTGAGCGGGCCGCGTCTCCGTCTGTTACGCCCTGGGGGCGTGCCGCTGGAGGCCCTTGTTCAACTGATTCCCGACTTGGAAGTGGTCACTCGCTACGCTAAAGTGGAAGATGGGCCAGTGATTGCGCCCGGAATGCTGCTCAAGCACTACGCCCCACGCGCCGAATTTAATCTTTTCGAGGGCAACGACGACGATGTTCGGGCGGCATTAGCGGAAGAAGCTCTGAGGCTGCGTGCCGAAGGAAAGCGAGTCGGGCTGTTGATCGCGGAGGAGGATCGTGTGCCACTCCGGGCGAAGCTTGGCGACGCGCCCATAACGATGATCGCAGTGGGATCGCTGGCAGACCTGGACAGCGTGGCGCATGGACTGTTTGCTGCGCTAAGGGCATTGGACGACAGCGATGTTGATGTGATCCTGTCGCGCGGATATCCGCCACTTGGCCTGGGGCTGGCTATTGGAGACCGACTGGTACGCGCCGCTGAGGGTCGTGTGAATCATGTGGGGAGGACGTAAGGCGCGCGTCAGGACGAATCCGAGTACAATGGCGATCAGAGTGTGAAGGGGTCAATCCGCTGCGGCGGAGGCGGGCAGAGCGCTTGGAAACCTACAATGCGCAGGGCAGCAAAAATCTTTCACGCAGGCCATCCCGTAATCGAACCATTTTTATCCTGGCGATCCTGGCTACGCTGCCTTGTTACTGTGTGGGAATCATCCTCCTGGGGATTGGTGGTCGGCCCATCTTCGTCGTGACGCCCACTGCTTTACCAGCAACAGCGGCTACCAGTACAATCACGTCTACCCCGGAGCCGTCCGACAGTCCTTCATTGATTCATAGCGTCACCGATACGGATGTTCCCTTGCCAACCTTGCGGCCCACGCCGACGGCATTTACCCTTTACGCCTTCTTCAGTCCGACGCCAACGCCAACCAATACCAATACGCCAACGGCCACCAACACACCGACCATCACTCTCATGCCTAGCAAGACGCGCACCCGGACACCGACCAACACGCCAACTATCACCTTCACCCCAAGCGATACCTTTACCCCGACGGACACGTATACTCCATCGAACACGCCCACGTCCAGCGACACGCCGACGGCTACCAATACGCCCACTAGCACCAATACGCCTTTACCGACCAACACTCCGACCAATTCGCCTATGCCGTCAAATACGCCGATACCCAGCAACACACCCGTGCCCACCCTCACGGCGACCAAGAAAGTCACGGCGACGAAGACACCCAAACCTGCTACAGCGACGGCAACCCCAATCCCGCCGACGAATACTCCGACGCCGTGATGCGAACATTCGCTGGCGGCTAAGGTGTGCTCAAGCTATGATAGTGTTGCGTATTGCGTGACCTATTTTAATGATTGCTGACCCAATTCTGATACGCATCGGAAGCCGTTCCATGAAAAAAGTCTTGTATATTCTGGGCGAACTCACCGACGACGACATCGAATGGATGCTGGCAAATTCGCGCCGCCAATCTCTGACTCCAGGCGAAACGTTGATCGAAGAAGGCGGGACCGTCAGCGCGCTGTACATTGTATTGGACGGGGCGCTGTCTGTTTCGATTCACGCCCAGACGGGCGGGGAGATCGCACATCTGGATGCCGGGGAAATGGTCGGCGAAATGTCCTTCCTTGAAGAACGCCCGCCGTCGGCTACAGTACGGGCCAGCCGGGAAGCAATCGTGCTTGCCATCCCTCGTACCCGGTTGGCTGAGAAGCTCAAAGAAGACAGCGCCTTCGCCTCACGCTTCTACAAGGCGTTAGCCGTATTCATGAGCTACCGGTTGCGTAGTATGGATCGGATGCTGGGCTATGGCGGCGATGGGCAATCTCCGGTTCCCGCTGGGGACGATGAGTTAGACGATAATCTGCTTGGCAACGTGTACCAGGCCGGAACGCGCTTTGATCAAATGATGAAGCGGCTGTTGGGCCGCTGATGGGGGCCGCACTGCGGTTTACACGATGATCCGTCTAGATACCACCACCGCCAATCTGCTGGCCGCGCTGTCGCGGCTGCGCACGGGCCTGGATCACCTGGATGCAAATTCCCACAAGATCGTCCACGCACTGAAAAACGCAAAGGTTGAAGCGCCTGCCGATCCCGCGCAAGACCTTCGGAAACTGCGTGAAGACCTGGAGGCAGTAGAGCAAAGCGTTAAAGCGCTCACCCTGCGGCTGGAACGTTCACAGGAGCTGATCAGCACCTCTGCGCTGCTGACCTCGACGCTTGAGAGCAGCCAGGTGCTGGACAAAGTGATTGACACCGTCATCAAACTCTCCGGGGCGGAACGGGCTTACCTGATGCTGCGCGAGGCAGGCTCGGACGATCTGACGGTTCAGGCGGCGCGCAATTATGACAAGGAAACGATCTCACCAGAGGAAGCCAGCTTCAGCAAGGGAATGGTCAATACGGCCATTGAAAAGCGCGAGATCGTGCTTTCCACCAATGCCACAGCCGATGTGCGTTTTGCCGATCTTGATAGCGTCATGGACTATACGCTGAGATCCGTACTGGTGATCCCCATGATTCTGCGCGAGGAAGTCATCGGCGTGCTGTACGCCGACAACCGCATGAAGGACGGACAGTTCAAAAAGGAACTCCTGCCGCTGATGACGGCTTTTGCCAGCCAGGCGGCCATTGCCATCGAGAACGCCCGGCTGTTCTCGCAGATTAGAGCTGACCTGGACGCCGCCAAATCCGAGGTGCGTTCGCTGCGCATCCAGATTGACCCGGATCATGCCGAGCGGGAGATCAGCGATATTATTGAAGGGGATTTCTTCAAACGTTTGCAGGACCTGGCGCGTCGTAGTGGAGACACAGCCGAGCCGGAAAGTTCCAGCACTTCACAAAGCTAACGAGAGACGATGAGCAAAATTATCTCCATCCATTCCTTTCGAGGCGGCACGGGGAAATCGAATACTACAAGCAGCCTCGCAGTCCTTTTGGCCTCAGAAGGGCGCCGCGTCGGCGTCATTGACACCGACATTCAATCGCCTGGGATTCACGTATTGTTTGGGCTGCGTCCGGACGACATCAAACGGTCATTGAATGACTACCTGTGGGGCAACTGCACCATCGAGCAAGCGGCAGTGGATGTAACGGGCAACTTAAAAACTGCCGACGGCGGGCCGGGAGTTGGCACCGGGAAAGTTTTCCTGATCCCGTCCAGTATGAAAGCAGGGGAAATCGCGCGCATCCTCCGCGAAGGGATGAATGTGGATTTGCTGCGGGATGGCTTGCGCCGCGTGGTGCAGGAACTGGCCCTGGACGTGCTGCTCATTGACACGCATCCCGGCCTCAACGAAGAGACCCTGCTCTCCATTGCGCTTTCAAATGCGCTGGTGGTGATTATGCGCCCCGATCAGCAGGACTTCCAGGGCACGGTGGTCACCGTTGAGGTGGCGCGCAAACTGGGCGTCAAACGCATGATGATCCTGGTTAATAAGAACCCGCGCACACTCGACCCTGCTGACGTGAAGACGCAGGTTGAACAGACCTATAAGTGTGAGGTCGCGGCGGTGCTGCCTCATGCGGACGAGATGATGGATCTGGGCAGCGCCTCTGTTTTTGCGCTGCGCTACCCGAACCATCCGATCACCCTAATGCTCAAGAAGTTGGCCGACTCGTTGATGGCGTGAGTCGATTTAGACTTTCTCCCCCTCTACCTTAAATGGGCACGATGCTACGTTCGCTCAAACACCGGCCTTTTGCGCTGCTGTGGAGTGGGCAGACGGTTTCGCGCCTGGGCGACAGCCTGTACCGGATCGCCCTGGCCTGGTGGGTGGTCCAAAAAACGGGATCGCCAGCGGTCATGGGGGCGATCCTTATCTTCTCGTTCACGCCCATGCTGATTTTTGTGTTGATCGGCGGTCTGGCAGCGGATCGTCTGCCAAGGATACGCTTGATGCTGGCCTCGGATGTGCTGCGTGGCGCGCTGGTGATCGTCGTGGCGCTGCTTGCGGCTTTGAACGTGCTGGAAGTCTGGCATCTTTTTGCAGCAAGCTTTGTTTTTGGCTTTGTGGATGCCTTCTTTCAGCCTGCTTACGCCGCGATTATTCCGGAGCTAACGCCAAAAGATTTGTTGACCAGCGCAAATTCGCTGACCTCTGTGAGCGGTCAGGTCGCCAATATCGCAGGCCCTGGACTGGGGGCAGCCATCGTGGCGCTGGGCGGGACGCCCCTGGCCTTTGGCCTGGATGCCCTGACGTTCTTTATTGCAGCGGCCTGCGTGGTCCCGATCCTGGGACTATCATATTCTCAAGCGCGCCAGAATGACCCGGCAAAGCCACGAGCGAGTTTATGGCACGATTTGCGGGAAGGACTGCAAACGGTATTCGGGTCGGCGTGGCTGTGGATCACGATCCTGCTGGCGGCGCTGATCAACATCACCATCAGCGGGCCGATGTCGGTAGCGCTGCCATTCCTGGTCAAGACTGATTTGCAGATGGATGTGAGCGTCTACGGCCTAGTGGCATCCGTGCAGGCGATTGGCCTTGTGGTGGGTACGATCCTGGTGGGTCGCCAAAAACGCATTCATCATCGCGGCTGGTATGGCTACAGCGCGCTGATGATCAGCGGATTGATGGTCGCTATGATGGGGATGCGCTTGGGAATTTGGGCCGTGATTCCTGCGATCTTCGTCTTTGGCATCGCAATCGCTGCTTTCAACCTGATCTGGACGAATGCGGAGCAAGAACTTGTTCCAATGGATAAACTGGGACGGGTTTTTAGCATTGATCAACTGGGTTCGTTTGTCCTGCTGCCGATTGGCTACGGCGTGGCAGGCTGGCTGACGGATCGCCTGTCCGCTTCCACCGTGTTTCTGCTCGGCGGAATCATCACGATGATCTTGATCGGGATCGGCCTGGCGCAGCCTGATATCCGACACCTGGATTAAAGGGTAGGGCCGGGACATTCGGGCGAATTACTAAATGCTGATTGTTTAGCGGGCGCGTTAGCCCGTCCAGTCGCGCAGATACAGGAAATCGTGGCCGATGCTTCGTTTGCTGAGTTTGGCGACGTTGGGCATGGTGCGCTTGTAGTGGTTTCGCTGTACTTTACGCCACACGTTGGCGACGAATTCGGGATCGAAGCCTTCGGCGGCTGCTTCTTCCACGCTATAACGACCTTCCACCAGAAGGTAGAGCACTTTGTCTACTTCTTCGTAGGTATAGCCGAGTTCGCCTTCGTCAGTTTGTCCGATCCACAGGTCTGCTGAAGGCGGCTTATCAATGATGGGCTGCGGTACGTGCATCGTCCGTGCCAATTGCCGAATCTGAGTCTTGTAGAGGTCTTCAATGGGCTGTAAAGCCGCCGCGCTGTCGCCGTAGAGCGTGGTATAGCCGAGCAGCGCCTCGGTCTTGTTGCTTGTCCCGATCACCAGCGCACTTTGCGCCGCCGACTGATCGTAAAGGACGATCATGCGCTGCCGTGCCATGATATTGCCTTTGCGCAGCGAAGACATATCGGGCGAGAGCGCGATCAGCGGCTGAACCATGGCTGTGATGGGGATGGTCAGCACCTCAATTTTGAGCTGATCGATCACGCTTTGCGCGTCAGAGAGGCTGGCCTCAGACGAGGTTTGATAGGGCATTCGCGCGCCGACGACGTTTTTAGCACCCAGGGCTTCGACGGCGAGAAAAGCGACCAGGGCCGAATCGATTCCGCCGGAAAGACCTAAGATGGCCCGCGTGAATCCAGCTTTCGCCAGGCCATCACGAATGAAACTGACGATAATCTTCCGCGCCAGATCTGTGTTGATGACGAGGTTCCTTGTCGGGTTTGCGGCGGCCTTGGTTCCGATAATGTACGTTATCACGCCCTGACCTCCAACCCAGTTATCACATACTTGGCTTCAAGACGACCAGAAATGTTAACCTCAAGCGCTTTCGTTCGGTTTTCGTCTGACACGCATACGTCTCCTCTGCACGATCAACTGCTGGCATGAAAAGGCGGAAACGAGATTCCGCCGTTCAACGATATTATACTGATCGCGCGACCAGGAAAGGCTACTCCGAAATTCCCTGCTGGTTATTCGTTGCCGAGCGAGGGATGATCTGCACATTGGTGAGCGCGCCGATAACGGTGACAAACGCAGATCCCCGGTTGCCATCTAGAACGCCACTGCTTTCGGCATTTTCAACGGTAAAGGTGGCTTGCGCCGCAAACAGGGCGCGGGCCGCCGGATTGGACTGCGCGAGAAGCGCCATCTCAACGCTTTGAATGGTATCCAAAACGAGAGAATCGGGCAGCATTTGACCTTTGCTCGTTAGCAATGCAACCTCGCGCAGACGAGTCTCTGCAACCTGCTGCAAGAGCGATGCCTTGTACGTAGGACTGGTCAACGAGACCTCGGCTTGCTCAAAACTGCGCTTAAGATTGTACAGGGGGTCGCCTGGAAGAGAATCCTGGGAGGCAAAGACCAATTGTTGGCCGCCGATGCTGGCGAGGAGAAATACCACCAGGGCAAGCGCTGCGGCGCGTACCCGAAGCCGGTGGAGCGTCACGCTGCGCCGCTGGTTTCGCAGAGTCTGCTGCAATGCGCCGCGCCAGGTTTTGCCAGACTGAGTCGGCGTCGTAGCGCGTTGGGCATAGTGAGCCAGCATTCGCTGGCGGGCGGCGGATCGCGCCAAGTCGCTAAGTTCTGGACGCGGAACGTCTCGCAGCGCCAAAGCCGCGCCGAGTAGATCGCTCAGTTCGGGAGTGGCGCGGTAGAGGGCAATACACTGATCGGGTGTGACGGCTCCACGCTCGATCTGCTCCAGGCATTGTGAAAGTATTAGCGTAATATCGCGTTCGTTTGATCCGGCAACCGGTTCCGACATAGTTTCCTCGATTCCTCGCAATATTTATACCGCTAATAGGAGTAAAAAGGATACGGCTTTGGGCAAAAAGCCATGCCAATTCTGTCCGCTCCACTTCGCCGTCTACGAGAGCGGTAAGGTAAAATAGAATTTATGAATCCCTCAATTGTGCGAATTGGCCCGCTTGAAATTCATGCCTTCACGGCCTGGATGGCTATTGGCATCGTCATCGGCTTCGGCATCATACTGGCTACGGCATCGGCGCGCCAGGAGCGGATCACGCCCTGGTTCGACTGCGCCTTAGGGGCGCTGGTCGGCGGCGTGATCGGCGCGCGGTTGGGACACGTATGGCTGAACTGGGCCTATTTCTCGGCTCACACCGATCAGATCGCGGATCTGTCCAACGGCGGATTAGATTGGCACGGCGCGATTGCGTTGGGGCTGGTATTCGCGTTTGGCGTTGCCCTGGTTCGGCATGTTCCCTTTTGGCAATTGAGCGATGCCCTTGCACTCGCGCTGCCCATCGGCGCGATTTTCGTGTGGATTGCCTGTGCCAGCGCGCCGTCCGCCTACGGCCTCGAAGTGCCGACCCTGGCCGACTTTCCATCCTGGCTGGTCACAGAGTCCCCGGACATCTATAGCAACGTCGCGCCCCGGCTCAATTTGCTGCCACCTGGAATCGTCCTGGCGGCCCTGGTGCTTCTAATCGTCCTCGTGCTCATGGTCCTGCAACGTTTGTCCAGGCTCCGGCTGTGGTTGGTAATCGCACTGTACGCCGTTGGCCTCGGCGTGATTGATTTGTTCCGGGCGGACTATGCGCCGATCTGGTTGGGCCACCGCGCTGACCAGATCCTTGACCTGGGAGTGGCGATGGTGGCTATTTTGATATTCGGGCTGTCCGGACTGCGATTGTTGCTTAGAAACCGATCTCATGTAGTGCAGATGGCTGCGGAAGGAATGAGCAAATGAACCTCACCGTTGGAATGGCGCAAATGGTTCCAAAGATCGGGGATGTCGCCTGCAACCTGGAAACCCACCTCCAATATATACAGGAGGCGAAAAAGGCGGGCGTCGA
>DATGFK010000645.1:0-3041 GCA_035309185.1 Aggregatilineales bacterium | reverse complement strand
TTCCTGGCCGATTTTCCATGCGACAATACGGAAGACTTCAGCGGATGGCGAGAGATGGTCAGAAACGGACAACTCGTGGAAGCAGAAATGAACACGTTCATTGATGAACGACCACAGCCAGAGGGTGACGACGGCCATCTGCCGCATCACTATTCAGATGAAACCGATGTACGTGACCTGCTTGGCGCGTTCGAGATTCTGAAATTATGGACAGACGTGCGCTCACGCACGCCAGAAGGCGCAGTACAGAGTGCCAAATGGGTAGCCTGGGCGCGCAAGCCCTAGCGCCTCAAGCCGGTGTCGGCTTGACCACAAGGATCGCGTGATCGTGGTGGCGCGCATTGACGCCTGCGATAACCTCCTGGACGAAATCCCCGTGCGCCTCCGAGACGATCACCAGGAGGGCATAACCGCCCTTCTCGAATTCTGTGACGATCTGCGGGATTGGATCGCCCTGGCACAGCTTGAGATAGCCTTCGACACCGGCTTGGGTCAGCCGGTGCGCGCATTCGGCAAGATGCTGTGCCCTTTCGCTAGTCGGGTCAAGCAGGACGGCCAGACTGTCCTGAGAACGTGCCCGCCGTTCTGTAGCAGGCTGCTGTTCGGCAACCGCGAGTACAGTCGTTTCGGCATGATAAGTGGTCGCCAGCGGCAAGACCCAATCCAGGGCGCTCAGATCGGGCGAGTGCCCGCGCAAAGAGAGCATGATCCGCTGAAAAGGCCGGATCGTCCCATACAGCAGCAGGACAGGCGTGGCCGCCTTGCGGATCAGATCGGTCATGTCTTCGCTGGCCGAAGCGGCTACGACGACCAGCGAATACTTGTCCTCCTGGGTCAGCAGGAGCAGCGTATCCAGGTCATCTTCGCGCACATCGGAAACGTCAGCGGAAAAGATTTTGCCGAGCGCATCGGACGTTTGGCGGGCAATCGCAGCCTGCGCCGCTGTTCTGCCCCAGCTCAGGAGATGGGGCACCGCTTTTTCGCCGGATTGCCAGGCCCGATCCAGCGCGTCGCGAATTTCGGTGGCATCGCCGTGAACCGGCACGATCCTGGCGCCCAGTACGGATTGCAGCAGGTCGAGGACAATCGAGTTTTCCGGGTGGGCCATTGCCAGGCTCAACTCGCCGCCGTCGGTAGCCAGCGGCAGGGCCAGATGATAATAAGCCAGTTTGCGGGGCAGCCGACGCACAAGGGCAGGGTCCAGTTCAATATCGGCCAGGGGCAGGTGCGGATAGGTATTCATGGGAGTTTCCCGGAACTGTGTCGCACCAGGGCGTAGCCAACCCCTGGCACGTTCTCAAGATAAATGGGAGAAGCCGAATTGGGTTCGAGTTTTTCGCGCAGGCGATGGATAAGCTGCCGGAGCATCACCCTGTCACCGCCATCCACGCCCCACACGTTCGAGATCAGCGTATCGGCGGGCAGGACGCGCCCGTGATTGATCATGAGGACTTCGAGGAGGCGGCATTCCAGTAAGGTCAACTGCACCGCCTCGCCCTGTGAGGCCTTCTGTACCTCGCGGCGGGATAGATCGAGCGTGAGGTCTTCGGCGGTCAGGATGCTGGGCGTGGGCGTCATCCCGGCGCGACGCAGCACGGCGCGTACCCGCGCCACAAGCTGTACCGGGCTGAAAGGCTTGGCAATGTAATCGTCCGCGCCAACTTCCAGGCCCTGCACTACATCCTCGTCGTTACCCTGCACACTCAAAATTATGACGGGCGTATTGTCTTTGGCCCGGATGCGTTTGCACAACGTCAGACCATCCATGCCCGGCAATTTGATGTCCAGGATGACTAGGTCGGGCTTTTCATTTTGCCAGCGTTCCAGTGCGTTGAGTCCGTCATGCGAAGTAAGTACCTCGAAGCCAGCCCGTCGCAGGGTAAAGCTCACCACATCAGAAAGCACCAGGTCATCGTCTACCACCAGGACTTTCATCGCACATCCTCCGTGGTGAGGGGCAGCGTGATCCAGAAAATGGAGCCGCCGCCGGGACGGTCTTCAATGCTGACCGTCCCGCCGTGTCCCTCGACGATGGTCTTCACCACCGACAGACCCAATCCGGCCCCGTATTCGTCGCTGTCTCGTGTAGCCAATCTCTGAAAGTGCCTGAAAATGTCTTCACGTTCGGCTTCGGGAATGCCAGGGCCGCGATCCGCGACGGCGAGGAGCAGAACGTTGTCCATCAAGTCAATGCCCAGGTCAATCTTCTGCCCAAGCGGACTGTATTTGCTGGCGTTAGAAAGCAGGTTGATGAAGACCTGGGTCAGCCGCACCGGGTCGGCGTGGAGTGTGGGCAGGCGCAAGGGTTCGGTCAACACCAGAATCTGCTGGCGGCGATCCAGCAAGGGCTGGATGATGTGTACCGCTTCAGCCAACAACTGGTTGAGGTTGACCTCCCGGCGGTGGATCACAAAATGGCCGGCTTCGATACTCGTACTTTCCAGCAGGTTGTTCACCAGGTTTTGCAGACTCATCGCGCTGATCCGCACCGACTTGAGCAGTTCGCGCTGCTCGCGCGGCGAAAGGTAGTCCATGTCCTCCAGCAAGATTTCGAGCGAAGCGTTCAGCGATGCCAACGGCGTCCGAAACTCGTGGGAGATATTCGCTAGAAAGTAGGCGTGGATGCGCTGAAACGACGTGCTATCATCCAATGGCGTAGCTCTTCCCCAAAAGGACAATCAATGAAAGCCCCGGTAATTTTGCCATTGTTAAGGGAGGACTACCAGGAAAACCTCGAACGAAAGTGCCGTTGCCTCAAAATTTTCCGTCAAATGACAATCAAATGGCAAACACAAGGAATATTTTTGCGACCTACACAATTTTCAATTCAAATTATATGATCTATAATATGCAAGGGTTGTATTAATGTATTCATAGGGTTCTCCTTTTACTGAAACGAAGCCTCAAAGGTGGCTTGAGTAGACTTCAACACTATACTGATTTGCCATCATCGCCGACCACGTGAAAGGCTCCAACTTATGAACACTCGTTGTCACCCCTTTTTTGTTCGCAGCCTGTTTTTGGGAACCCTGTTGGGCAGT
>DATGFK010000644.1:0-4902 GCA_035309185.1 Aggregatilineales bacterium | reverse complement strand
TGCTGACGGCTGGACAGGAGAACAGCTTCGCGCAAACCCGCTCCTTCACTACCTTACTTCTCGCCACGCTGTACCTGGGCGCACTGCGGGGTCAGCGCCAGGACATTCTCGATGGACTGGCGCTCCTTCCGAATGCCGCGGACAACGTCTTGATGCGCTACTACGAGCTGGCCCGCCGTTACGCCACCGACTCGCTCCTGGATCGCTTCTACCTTTTGGGTTCTGGCCCCCGCTATGGCCTGGCCTGTGAACTCAGTTTGAAGATGAAGGAGATGTCCCTCAGCCACAGCGAGCCTTTCCACGTCCTGGAATTTCGTCATGGGCCGCCATCCATGCTTACTCCCTCCACATTGATTGTAGGACTTATTTCGGAAACAAACCGTTCAACGGAGATGGCTGTACTTGACGACATGCGCACACGCGGCGCTCAAATTCTGGTGATTGCAGAAAGTGACAGGGAGGTGTCTTTGGAGTCTGGCGTTGCTGAAATCGCGCGAAGCCCGCTCTACCTGCTCGTAGGCCAGATGCTTGCCTTCGAACACGCGCTGCACCGCCAGCTCGATCCGGATCGCCCGAATAACCTCGACGCAGTCGTTCGACTGCGCAGGCCAGACTCAACCGCAGAAACGAGGACTTGACCTTGAAAATCGCATTGATCGGCGCAGGCAGCGTCGTATTCACCAAGAATTTGCTCGGCGATATTTTGTCTTTCCCCGAACTGGATCACTGCATGATCAGCCTGCACGATATAGACCCGATCCGTCTGGAAACCGCCCGCTTGATGGCTGCTGCAACCGCACAACGGCTCAACGTTTCGCCTCAAATTGAAGCGCATCTGGATCGCCGTGAAGCGCTCCGCAACGCAAAATACGTGATCAACATGATCCAGGTCGGCGGACACGCGGCAACCCTGATTGACTTCGAGATCCCTCGCAAATATGGCTTGAAACAGACGATTGCCGATACACATGGCGTCGGCGGGATTTTCCGTGCTCTGCGGACAATCCCGGTGATGTTGAACATCGCCCGTGACATGGAAACCGTCTGCCCTGGGGCGATCCTGCTCAACTACACCAATCCGATGGCGATGCTATGCTGGGCAGTC
The DNA here is from genome assembly GCA_035309185.1 of Aggregatilineales bacterium. Lineage (GTDB taxonomy): Bacteria > Chloroflexota > Anaerolineae > Aggregatilineales > UBA2796 > DATGFK01. Next base: position 3,797 of record DATGFK010000644.1, on the reverse strand, counting down.
TTTGAGTCGTCAGCAATTCCGATAGTTGGATTGTGTCACAGCGTCCAACATACCACTGCTCAGATGTCCAGTTATGCGGGAATTCCTTACGAAGAAGTGACCTACCTGGGCGGGGGCATTAACCATGTCGCCTGGATACTCCGTTTCGAGCATCACGGCCAGGATGCGTATCCCCTGCTCCGCAACGCACTCGAAGAGGGCCGCATCCCGAAGACGGATCGGGTGCGTGCCGAACTTTTCCGAAGCCTTGGCTATTACGTGACGGAATCATCCGAGCACAACGCCGAGTATTCGTCGCTGTTCATCCCTCACGATGGGGAGATCGAGCGCCTGAACATCCCGATCAATGAGTATATCCGTCGCAGTGAAGAGAATTTGAAAGAATTTCAACAAATCCGCGCTGCACTTTTGCAAGGCGAATCCTTCCCCGTTGAACGCAGTGCCGAGTACGCCTCGCTGATTATTCATTCGATGGAAACCGGGCAGCCTCGTGTGATCTACGGAAACGTTCGTAACGATGGGCTGATTGACAACTTGCCGGAAGGCTGCTGCGTGGAAGTCCCCTGCCTGGTCGATCAGAACGGCGTTCAACCGACCCGGCTCGGTGCGCTTCCCCCGCAACTGGCTGGATTGTCCCGCCAGCATGTAGCTGTGCAGGAATTAGCTGTTCGGGCGGTACTGGACAGCAACCATGACCACATCTTCCATGCGGTCATGCACGATCCATTGGCGGCAGCAACGATGCCCCTGCCCAGGCTACGAGATATGACCGACGAACTGATTGCAGCGCATGGAACGGCCTTGCCCGAAGCCCTCCGATTGGCAAAAGTTTCGAGTTAGGAGAAATTCAGTGACATCACTCTCTCCCGGCAAGAGGCGCGGTTTGCAGGTCTGTTCAACTGCTTCGGGCGGAATGGCGATCCTGGCATTGGATCATCGCAATGCGCTCCGAAAGCTGCTGCCGCCTTCGCCTGACCCATCGGCGGCGCTGGTTCGCTTCAAAATGGAAGTTGTGAGTTCCCTTTCCACAAGTGCAAGCGCGGTGCTGCTCGATCCGGAGTTTGGCGCAGCACAGGCGATCTTATCCGACACCCTGCCGGGAAACGTCGGGCTGATCGTGGCGATGGAGGCGACAGGTTATACCGGAAACCCGGTTGAACGTAACAGTCGCCTGCTACGCGGCTGGAGCGTCGCAAAAGCTAAGCGATTGGGCGCGAATGTCGTGAAATTGTTGGTGTACTATCACCCCGAGTCGCCTACAGCCTCGGCTGTCGAAAGGCTTGTTCAAGAGGTGGCCGACGAGTGTATGCTTCAGGACATAGCCCTGCTACTTGAACCGCTTTCGTATTCGCTTGAAGCGGAAAAGGCCAACCTGACCGGCAGCGAACGCCGCCGAGTCGTGATCGAAACTGCCCGTCGTCTGACGCCGCTCGGCGTAGACGCACTGAAAGCGGAATTTCCTGCCGAAACGACACAGTCGCCTGGACAATGGGAATCGGCCTGCCGAGAACTTTCAGAGGCCAGCAGTGTACCCTGGGTGCTGCTATCCGCATCCGTTGATTTTGCCACCTATGCCCACCAGGTCGAGGTCGCCTGCCGCGCGGGAGCATCCGGTGTTGCGGCAGGACGCGCAGTTTGGCAGGAGGCAGTCACCCTCTCCGGCGAACACCGCCTTGAGTTCCTGGCGACGACGGGCCGCGAACGCATGGCACTCCTTTCACAGCTAAGCGATATATCTCCCTGGACGCAATTTTACGGCCCCACTCAAGCCGTTGAGTACAATTGGTATGAATGTTACTGAGACCCTGCCAGATATCGTGGGTTTTGATGTGATCGTTGTCGGAGACCTGAACCCCGATCTGATATTGACTGGCAACGTTGAGGCGACATTCGGGCAGGTCGAAAAGTTCGTTGATGACGCCATGCTGACCATCGGTGGCTCTGCGGCCATCTGCGCCTGTGGCGCGGCGCGTTTGGGCCTGCGAACTGCCTTGATTGGAAAAGTGGGCGGCGATACGTTCGGGCGGATCATGTTGCAGCAGCTTGCGGAGCGCGACGTGGATACGTCAGGTATGATTGTTGACGCAGGAGCAAAAACGGGACTGAGTGTCCATTTAGCGCGCGCCGATGATCGGGCTATGTTGACCTATTCCGGGGCCATCGGCGCGCTTCGCTATGAAGAAATCAATCTGGGTATGCTCACGCAGGCGCGTCATCTCCACCTCGGCAGTTATTTCCTGCTCGAGTCGCTACGACCAAAAATCGGCGATCTGTTCCGCCTGGCGCACCGACTGAATCTGACAAACTCGCTGGATACCAATTACGACCCCTCTGGGCGCTGGGATGATGGATTGAGCGATGTTTTGCCTTGCACAGACGTTGTCTTTCTCAACCAGACTGAGCTTGCCGCCATCTCACACGAGTCTGACTTGGACACCGCATTGGATTGCTTGATCCAAACGGTTCCATTGGTGGTCGTGAAAATGGGCAAGCATGGAGCAATCGCGCGCAGTCGAACTGAACGCATTCACAACGCATCGCTCGAGGTGCCTGTTGTGGATACAACTGGAGCCGGAGATTCTTTTGATGCAGGTTTTCTTTACGGTCATATCAAAAATTGGAATATTGCACGTTCCCTGCAATTGGCTTGTATCTGCGGCTCTCTTTCGACCCGTGCCATTGGCGGGACAACTGCTCAGACATCCCTGGAAGACGCCGGTCCTTTTTTGGAGCACATCAATTAAGCAAGGTTTGCTCGATGGTCATATGCGTTCTAGATGACCAAGAAGCAAGAGCGGGATGCTGAAATCTATCAACGTTATCCTTTATTGATTGCCCATCTCGACATAAATTTCGTGCGTTGCCCCATCTTTTGCTAGTGGGATGTAACCATTTGAAATGATAGTGCCGTCGAGCGTCGTCTGGAGCACACCCCGATTAATGTGCTGCGGATTACTGACATGGATGATATATCGAGTGTTGCCATTCTGGTAGGTCAGTTCATAGCCGGCCCAATGGTCGGGAATACATGGATCTATCATTAAACCGTCGGCAGTGCGCCTAAGGCCCAAAATGGCTTCGATGCCCAGGCGATACATCCAGCTTGCAGATCCTGTATACCATGTCCACCCGCCTCTTCCGGTATGCGGTACAACGCTATACACATCCGCAGCGACAACATATGGCTCGACCTTGTACTTGTTCACTTTGTTGGCAGTATCACTATGCAAGATCGGGTTGAGCAGGTTGAAGAGCGCCATAGACTGGTCTCCATCTCCCAATTGAGCGAAAGCCCACGCGGCCCAGACTGCCGCATGAGTGTATTGGCCGCCATTTTCACGAATGCCAGGCGGATAACCTTTGATGTAGCCAGGGTCGCGAAGTGTATGGTCAAACGGTGGAGCGAATAAAAGCAAGAGCTGATCTTCGGCGCGGACGAGTCGTTCAAGGACAGCCTTCATCGCCTGCAACATATGGTCTGAAGTGCCTGCGCCAGAAAGCACTGCCCAGGATTGGACGATTGAGTCAATCTGACATTCCTGGTTTTGCTTCGATCCTAACGGCGTGCCGTCATCGAAATAAGCGCGACGATACCACGATCCGTCCCAGGCATCGCTATCTAGATTTATATTCAGGCGCTGTGCTTGTTCCAGGTATATATGGGCCAGACCGGGATCACCCATTAGCTCGCAAAGGGGCGCCATATCCACCAACACACGACATAAGAACCATCCGAGCCATACGCTTTCGCCGCGCCCCTGGGCGCCTACCCGGTTCATGCCATCATTCCAATCGCC
>DATGFK010000643.1:0-5162 GCA_035309185.1 Aggregatilineales bacterium | reverse complement strand
ACCCACTTTGTGTCGCATATCGCTTGCGCAAAGAACCGACATCAACCGAACGCCGCTTCTGGAAAGCAATTCGCTTCAAAGAATTGGCTGGTCGAAAATTCTGACGATAAATGATCTTCGGCCAATCTGTTGTGGATTTTTATTGCTCAACGGAACGGCGCAATTCACGAATCGCAGAAGCAGGCCGATGTTGAGCGCCAGGCACCACTCCAATCGTTAGGCATTCGGTTTGGCCGCATTACCACCGATCAGATTGAACGAGATTTACCTCGTGTGCTGCAAAAAATCCGCGAGACGTTCAAAAAGTAGAATCTGAAAGCCCCTTCCCCCACAAGGGGGAAGGGGTTGGGGATGGGGGTGTTTAGTCCCCGCTGGTAGCCGCTTCCGGTGGCGCAACCGGATCGACTGCCGCGCCTGTGCCCGTCTTGCTGCGGTAGATTGCATACAGCACGGCAAGTAGCAGCACAATCATCACGATCACGACGATTGTGGTCAGGCTGCTATTGTTCTTAGCCTGTGCCGCGTAAGTTACGATCAGCGGCGCCGACAGGAGCGACACGAGGTTGACGACCTTGATCATGGGGTTGAGCGCGGGGCCAGCCGTGTCTTTGAACGGATCGCCCACGGTGTCGCCCACGACAGTTGCCTTGTGCGCTTCCGAACGTTTGCCGCCGTAGTGGCCTCGTTCGACCAGCTTCTTAGCGTTGTCCCAAGCGCCACCTGTATTCGCCATGAACACGGCCATCAACTGCCCGGCCAGGATGATCCCGGCCAGGAAGCCGCCGAGCGCCTGCGCGCCGAGCAAGAACCCGACGATGATCGGCGTCAGCACGGCCATTACGCCCAGGGGAAGCAGTTCACGCTGTGCCGCCTGGGTCGAGACGGTCACGCATTCGGCATAGTCGGGCTTGACGGTGCCTTCCATGATGCCGGGGATGCGCAGTTGACGGCGCACAACGGCAATCATGGCGAAGGCCGCGCGGTTCACGGCACGGATCAACAGGCTGGAGAACAAGAAGATCAGGCCGCCGCCGATCAGCATTCCGATGAAGACGAGTGGCTGAGCGATGTTGATGCCTGTCGCAAAGAGGGTTTGGCTATCTTTCACGCCCAGGCCAAGCTGTACCACGCGGGTATCGGTTAGGAACGCGCCAAACAGTGACACAGCGGCGATAACCGCCGAGCCGATGGCAACGCCCTTGGTGATGGCTTTGGTGGTGTTGCCTACGCCGTCAAGCTGTTCCAGTGTTTCGCCGCCAGCTTCTGCTTCACCGGCGAGTTCCGCGATGCCCTGGGCGTTGTCGGAGATCGGGCCGAAGGCGTCCATCGAAACGTTGTTGCCGGTCAGAGTCAACATGCCAATACCGGTCATAGCAACACCGTAAAGGATTGACGTGAATTGATCAACACCGGTCAGTGGGAAAACCGAGAAGATCAACACCGATGCCAGCAAACTCCCCGCGATGACCAGGATCGCCCAGGTGCTGGATTCCATACCGCTGGCGAGTCCGCTCAGGATCACGGTCGCCGGGCCGGTCTGCGAATTGCGGGCAATGTCCTTCACGGGGCCGAACTCGGTATCGGTGAAGTAGGCAGTCACCTGGTCAATAACAATCGCCAGAATGATACCGACTACGGTGGCAGCCAGCGGTTGCCAGACGATTCCACCTTTTGCGTCCTTCATGTACAACAAGGTCAGTATGGCGAACAGAACAATACTGATTCCCGCCGACGTGTAGAAGCCGCGCTTGATTGCGCCGAGGGCATTCTTTTCCTCATTGGTGCTGCGCACGAAGTATGTACCGATGATCGAACTGAACACGCCGATACCGCGCACCACTAGCGGGAAGATGATCCAGATCACGCTCCCTGTTGCAGCCGCCAGCGCCAGGCCGAGGATCAGGCCCGACACGATGGTCACTTCGTAGCTCTCGAAGATGTCGGCGGCCATGCCTGCGCAGTCGCCAACGTTGTCGCCTACCAGGTCGGCCACGACAGCCGCGTTGCGGGGATCGTCTTCGGGAAGGCCCGCTTCGACCTTACCTACCAGGTCAGCGCCAACGTCAGCCGCTTTGGTGTAAATACCACCGCCGACGCGCATGAACAGCGCGAGGAGCGTGCCGCCAAAGCCGAAACCCAGCAGGGCATCTGGCGCGGCGATTCCGAATATCAGGAAGATAATCGTACCGCCGAACAGACCTAAGCCGTCGGTCAACATACCGGTGATCGTGCCGGAGCGGTAGGCAATACGCAGCGCCTCACTGTAGCCTCGCTTGGGGTCTACGGCTGCTGCCGCGACACGCACGTTGCCCTGCACGGCCATATTCATGCCGATAAAGCCCACCAGCGCAGAGAACAGCGCGCCCATAAAGAAAGCCCCAGCCCGGCCAAAGGCCACGATCAGGCGGGCGTTGCAGTCGCCGCTGCTCAGGTCCACTTTGGCGATGGCTGCTTCATCAGCCGTATTGGTCGCGGCCGTGATGTCAGCGGGGCTGGCATCGGGATGCGTCGTCTTGAAATCGGTGACGACCTGAGTGATGTCACCCTGGGCATCCGAAACGGCCTTATCCGCCACGGCTGGACAGAAGCGCTCAATGGCGAAGGGTGACGGCTGGACAACGTACACGCTGAAGAACAGCACGACGACGAGCACAGCAATAAGGATAGCAATGGTGCGGAACTGGGAATTCAGATAGGCATTCGCGCCCAACCGGATTGAGTTCCATACTTCTCGCATTTTGTCGGACCCCTTCGATTCCGACAAAATCTGGCGGGCCAGGAAACCGGCGTACAGCAAACCGGCTATGGCTATACCCAGCACGGTGAAGATCATCACCGTCTCGCCAGAGGAAATGGACAGTACTGCTTGTTGCATGTGAAGTTATTCCTCCTGGAATACTGAAAAAAAACGAACGGCGGCGACGAGAGCGCAACGCAGGTCAATGCAAGTCAGCCCGGCAACTAATTACAAAGTGTTTAACAAAAGCCTGGGCGGAATGTGCGCCCGCCCTGAGACATCAGCCTGACAAAGCGGACAGATTGTACTCAAGGTCACAAGCGGGGTCAAGCGCTGCAACAGGTAGAACAGGTAATATGTGCGCTCCATGCCTTTTCCACGCAATGTTGCTAGAATCATCATGGATTGAAATCGCTCCCTCAAAAAGCCCTTCGTCTACAAGTTTGACAGCGAGAATCTACAGTCCTACAATCACCCAGGTCGGACGGTCACACACCGATAGTGTTGCCCCGGTAGGAGTGCAGCCAGTTTGGCGAGTATTGTGCGGAATAACGCGACGCTCACAAGCGAAGAAAGACATTACCAACGGCGCTGGATAGCGCTTTTATTATTGAGTTTGGGGCTGACATTGATCATCGTAGATAGCACCGTGGTCAATATCGCCTTTCCCTCTATCCGTAAGACGTTCAACGCGGCGTTCACCGATGCGGAGTGGGTTAACTCCATCTACTCGCTGGTCTTCGGGGCCGCTTTGATCATGTGGGGCAAAATCGCCGACCAATATGGGCGTCGTAACGTCTTCATTGCTGGCGTTGCGGTCTTCGTGCTGGGTTCGCTCGGTACTGGCCTGAGCCAAAGCATCGGAATGACCATATTCTGGCGCGCGGTTGAGGGCATGGGCGCAGCCATGATGTCTCCCGCCACTCTGTCAATCATCTCCGCCACGTTCAAAGGGCGAGAACGCTCCCTGGCCTTCGGAATCTGGGGCGGCACAGCAGGCATTGCAGCGGTTCTTGGGCCGATACTCGGCGGTTGGCTGATCACCTATGGCACAGCTATAACGCCTGAATCCTGGCGGCTGGCTTTCCTGATCAACGTACCGATTGGCATCATTGCCATTTTGGGCAGTTCGTGGTCCATTCTGGAAAGCCGCGAAGGAACTTCATCGCACCGCCTGGACTGGCCTGGAATCGTATTCAGCACACTGGGGCTGAGCACGATAGTCTTTGCCTCAATTGAGGGGCAGAACTATGGGTGGTTCGCGGCCAAGCGCCCCTTTGCGCTAGGCCCGATCATATACCCGGCAGGTGTCGCTGGCAACGCAGTCCCGCCTGGAACCGTGTCCTTTATTCCCTTCGTGTTTCTTTTTGGCCTGCTGATGCTCTTTGCTTTCGTCCTGGTTGAAAACTGGCAGGAACATCGTGGTCTTGAAACGTTGTTCGAGTTCAGTCTGTTCAAGTATCGTAGTTTTGCCTTTGGCCTGATGACGGTGCTGATTGTTTCCCTGGGCGAGTTTGGAACGATCCTTGTCATCTCGATATTCTTCCAGCTCGCCTCTGGCCTGAACGCTTTCCAGACAGGCCTGCGATTTCTGCCCTTTGCGGGTGCGGTTCTCATTGCTGCGCCAACTGCTGGCGCGCTTGCCTGGCGCTTGGGTGCCAGGTGGGTTGTGACCTGCGGCATGATGTGCGAGGCGGCGGCACTGTTCTGGATGAGTCGGATTTTGTACGAGAATGTCTCTTTCTGGTACTTCGTCCCGCCTTTCATCCTCTACGGGATAGGTGTGGGTCTGGCAATTGCCCAGCTTGCCAACATAGTGCTATCCGATATCCCCCAGGAAAAATTCGGCCTGGCCTCCGGAGCCAACAACACGATTCGGCAGTTGGGCGCCTCACTGGGCATCGCCGTGATTGGGGGCGTGCTGTTTGGACTGTTCGTCAGCGAATCCAGGCCGCTGATTGACAATTCGACGGCCTTTGAGGACTTCGGGCAGCGCGTGGCAGCCAATCCCAACATCTCCCCGCAGGCCCGGACGTTCGGGGCCAGCATTGTGAGCTTTGGCGGAGTGGCGAAGCAGGCCCTTGAAAATGGCCTGGATAACGGCAGTGCTTTCGATGCCAATATCAGCGTGATAGATACTGCAATCCAGCAGATTTCTGCAATCGCCCCCGCCAAACTCGCGCTGAAGTTTCAAGGCGTCGATCTGGATAATCCCGCAACCGTGCGGCAAATTCAGGTCGATCTGACTCCAGATGCCGTCATACTGGGTAGAGACCTGGAAGCTGCGCTGGGGGAAGGCTTCTCGACGGCGGGCCGAACGGCTTCGGCTGTGGCGGGGGTATTCGTGTTGCTCGGCGCAGTGAGTTCGCTGTTGCTGCCCAATGCCAAATATCGCCGTGCCGAGGCGTCGGCGTAGCAACGATGG
>DATGFK010000642.1:0-4832 GCA_035309185.1 Aggregatilineales bacterium | reverse complement strand
GCGGTCAAGGTTACGGCGGCTAACGTCGAGCAGCAAGCCCAGGTAGCTCGGCACACGGCGGGTGTACCAGACGTGCGCAACAGGAGCCGCCAGTTCGATATGGCCCATCCGCTCGCGGCGGACAGAACTGCGTGTGACTTCGACGCCGCATTTATCACAGATAATGCCCTTGTAGCGGACGTTCTTGTACTTCCCGCAGTAGCATTGCCAGTCTTTAGTCGGCCCGAAGATCGCCTCGCAGAACAAGCCGTCTTTTTCCGGGCGCAGGCGCCGGTAGTTGATCGTTTCTGGCTTGGTGACTTCGCCATACGACCACGACTTAATCTGCTCTGGCGAAGCCAGGCTAATGCGTAGCGCGCTAAAATCCTTCGCCTCCACGGCGTTTCCTCCTCTACGCTAATTCCCGCGTTACCAAATTGAGTTGCAACTTCTATCAGGTGTTGGTTTGAGACAAATCCCAAAAAGATGCAGTTGGCATGAGAGGCCAGAACAGTCCACAACAATAGCAAAAAAGCGCATGGAAAAATCTTCCACCGCTAATTTCCTTCGTTCGTGGACTTTATGTAGCCATATCCTTACTTTCAGCAATTATACGGTTTTCTTGCCAAATGTCAACCTTAAAACTGCGGGGATGGCTTCAAAACGGGTCACAACAAACAGAAGGTTAATCAAAACTTCACCTGATGTTTGTGCGTGCTACTTCTGACGCCGCAAGTGCGATGATTCTTTCGTGGGCGAGGGATTTATCCTGACTTGCCGAAGCAGTGTGGATGCAAACGGTCGGAGACATGGCTCAGACCCATATGTAGCCGTAAACCTGAAGAGTGGTTCAGTTTATGATTATCCGCGTCGTGTTAATTTTGAGTACCAACTCTTTCGTTCAGTTGGTTTTGGCTGTGACGTTGAAGCATCTTCAAGCGCCGTCTTACGGAGCGTTTCTGCCATCCGAATCCTTTCTTCATCAACAGCACTTGTTGGACGCATAACAAAAAACTGGCGAAATTCCCAATTGCGTGGCGTATTGTCCACTGCGCCAAATTTGCGTAGCATCTCAGCTTCCGCTTCGGGAGATTTCCGGCCATCAATTGAACATCCAAATACGATTTGATCCTTTGAGTAGAATTTTCCAAACAATTTACACCAATGAAGCTGTGGATGAGCTAAATAACCAGATACGGTACCCAGTACCAACGCAAGCGGCGACTGTTTCAATTGTTCCGTTAACCAGCCATCATTGTCATTCAGTATTTGAAGTTGACCGGTGAAGACTTCCCACTGTAATGGTGTCCCTGATGATCCAGTAAGGCTCGATAATTTCAATTTCATCGTTCCTTCCGCCGATTTTCCTTCATATAAGCTCTGTAACGCAGGAAACGTGACATCCATATATGTATTGGCACAACGTTCAAGGGTATCCATAGCGGAAGTCCCCTGAAACGAAATCAAGTCAACAATTTCCACCGATCCAAAAGAAGGATGGTGCAATTTTGCGAGGATTTCAGAAGACACGAAAAGTATATTGGGTTGGTCGGTTATAGGTTCATTCTTACCCTTCTGAAGAAGTATCTGCGTTTGTTTGCGGTGAATTTCAAACTTGTCATATCCGGTTTCGACGTAGTCCGCTATCCGACGGGGCGATAGATTCATCCCTTGCAATCTATGTTCAATGGTTCGTTCGATGATAGAAAAATCGGGCATCTCAACCGACATAGCAACCTCCGCCGTCCACAAATAAATTGATGTAGTCTATTTCGTCGCAGCGGCGATTCACACCTGAATCGCCGCTGGGGTCTCCTTCGTGTTGTCTAGCGAGGTGAACCTCGAAGCAGTTTTCTACTCGCCCTGGTCGAGCGTGTAGCCGAGCTGCCCGTCGAAGGTATACAGGTGTTCCGTCTTGATGAAGTCAATTTTGGCGTCGCTGAAACGCTTCAGCAGACTCACGATCTGTTGGTGCGTGGCGGGGTTGCTCTGGCCCTTGACCACGTAGCGGCAGCGCCAGTGATCACTGCAAAACGTGTCCGGCGCACCCTGCGGCCACACTTTCAGCCCACGATTGCTGATCTGAGTCAGTTCCATGTTATCGCCATTAAGGGGCGTGAGTTTGGCGGCCAGCGCGACAGGATCAGGCGTGTCGAAATCTACGAACACGTCCACACCGACCAACACCTTCGCCTGCTTGACGACCGCGCCAGCCGCTGCCCCGGCAGGGATGCCGCTGCCGTGCGCGTAGCTGACGGGCTTGAGCGTGTTGGGCTGCTGCCCCAGGCGCTTCACGATGGCCTCGCCAAATTCCTTGGTGCCGACCTTTTGCTTGCTGACACCTTCTTCGTAAATGTCGTAGGTATGAATGCCATCTTCAATGGTTCGCAGCCAGGCATTGTGGACGCGCTCAGCGACTTCCGGCTGGCCGATGTGAACCAGCATCATGACGCCGCCCAGCAGCAAGCCTGTGGGATTGGCAAGGTTCTGCCCGGCGCGGCGCGGCGCGGAGCCGTGTATGGCCTCGAACATGGCCGCAGCCTGCCCGATGTTGGCCGACCCGGCCAGGCCCACCGACCCGGCGATCTGCGCCGCCACGTCGGACAGGATGTCGCCGTACAAATTTGGAAGGACGATCACGTCGAAGGCTTCTGGGGTATCGGCCATCTTTGCCGCGCCGATGTCCACGATCCAGTGCTCATTCTCGATATCGGGGTACTCGGCGGCGATCTCGGTAAAGACCTTGTGGAACAGGCCGTCGGTCATCTTCATGATGTTGTCTTTGGTGAAGCACGTCACCTTCTTGCGTTTGTTGGCGCGGGCGTACTCAAAGGCATAGCGGACGATCTTGGCGCTGCCCGGACGCGAGATCAGCTTGAGGCATTCGTAGACATCCTGCGTCTGGCGGTACTCAATACCCGCGTAGAGGTCTTCCTCGTTCTCGCGCACGATCACGAGGTTCATGTTGGTGTGCTTGGTCTCCACGAACGGGTGATAGGACACGCAGGGCCGTACGTTGGCATAGAGGCCCAGTGTCTTGCGGGCCGTTACGTTCAGGCTCTTGAAGCCCCCGCCCTGCGGGGTGGTGATCGGCGCCTTGTAGAATACCTTCGTCCGGCGCAGCGATTCCCAGGAAGACTCCTCGATGCCTGAGCTATTGCCGCGCAAATAAACTTTTTCCCCGATCTCGATGTCCTCGATCTCGATCTGCGCCCCGGCTTCCTGGATCACGTGCAGCGAAGCCGCCATGATCTCCGGGCCAATGCCATCGCCGCGTGCGACTGTGATAGGAACTTTTTGAGCCATAAAGGTGAAAAACTCCTGTGGAAGTAAGTGTCCGTGGAGGGAACGGTTCGTTTCATCCAGCGGAAACAAACGCGAGTAGATGGGGCCGAGTGTAGCGCTTCGCCGCGCAGGCAACAATAAATCAGCCTGCTGGTCGCAAAGAAGGCCGTTTTAACACGCATTAAATTTCGACTTCTTGCCATAATAAGCTCAACTTCAACGCAAACTATTGACGGCGAATTTACGAACCGGTAACCTTTTTGCAAATCGTTCGCAATAACTTTCGACGATCCTGTGTATAGCTCAAATTCTAAGCGAGGAACGACTCTTGCAGCGCTGGATGCCACATGGTTTTCACAAGAATTTCGCCCTAAGGGCGGTCACGCTTTTGTTTGCGGGCACGGTTGTAGTAAGTCCAGCCGCGAATTTGGTCGGCGCACAAAGCGGCACGCCCGCGCCGACCGTCGCCGCGACGCAGAGCGCCGACCAGTTTGATTTGAACCTGGCAGTATCCCTCAGCCGGATCGAGGGTTATGTACGGAGCAGCTACGCGCTGGTAAAAGCAGGGCGGTTCGATGTTGCCGCCGCTGACCTGTACAGCATGAGTGAAGAATACGCAAAGACCAATTCGACACTGAAGGCTCAGAGTGCCCATACCGCACTAAAGGCCGCACTTGATGCTTTTACGGCGGCAGCAGGGCAATCGGGAGACGCCAAAACGCTGACCGACACTTACAATGCGGCGCTCGATGCCATCGGCAAGACGACGCAAGGCGTGCTGGGGCCGCAGATCGCGGACTCGCAGTTCGAGGGCAATTTGATCACCGCGTTACTGCACGAGGTCGAATCGGATTACGACGATGCCTATCAGGATGGCAATATCGCAACGCCGGACAAATTTCGCGCGGCGATGGGCTTGCTGACAGTTGCCAGCGCGAAGTGGGACGCGATCACGCAGGGGGTCGAAAGCCCGACCCCGCAAGGCTTTACCGACGTGTCCAACGACTTCAAGACACTGGCGGGCATGTTCCCTGATTTCGTTCTGATGCCAAGTAAACCCGCCGCTCCAACGGACGTGGAGAAAGCGCTCGACGCCACGACCAGCGCGTTATCGTTGGCGCTGCAACTCAATCCGCAGGATGGCAAAATTCCCACCGGCAATGACAACCAGAGCATCATTGCCGCCGTCCGGCAGACTCTGGCCCAGGCCCTGGCGGACTACAAGGCAGGCAAGCACGACGACGCATACGAAGAATCTGCCAGCGCCTACCTCGACCATTTTGAAGACCTTGAACCGCCGCTGTTGAAGAAAGATCAAGGCCTGGTGGCAACGATGGAAGGCCAGTTCAAGGCTTTACGAGATGGCATCAAAGCGGGCGACTCTCAGGCGGATGTAGAAGCAATTGCCAAAGCCATCAACGATAATCTGGATAAAGTTGCCCAGCTTTTGCAGTCCTAGACTGCGAAGCGAACGGCGGGCGAATGGAACGGAGTAAAGTGTCAGTGAAGGCGAAGAACATACAACGGGTACTGAGTCTGGCACTCATCGTCGGCGTCGTGACGACGCT
>DATGFK010000641.1:0-2886 GCA_035309185.1 Aggregatilineales bacterium | reverse complement strand
CCCTACATCCCGTGGATCGACGATCTTGCCCGCGATGGCGCTGGCAGCGACGACGGCGGGGCTGGCGAGGTAGATCGGCGCGTCGGGCGTACCCATGCGTCCACGGAAATTGCGATTGGCGCTGCTGATCGTCACTTCCTTCGGGGCGGGAACTCCCATGTGGTTGCCCATACAGGGGCCGCAGCCCGGCACGCCCAACACAGCGCCCGCCTCCAGGAGTGTTTGAATGTAACCTTGCTCCAGGGCATCGTGCAAAATCACGCTGGACGCGGGAATCACCAGGAAGCGGGTTCCGGCGGCGACGTGATGACCTTTCACAATTGCGGCAGCAGCGGCAAGGTCTTCCAGCCGTCCATTGGTACAGGTTCCAATAAAAGCCTGCTGGATGGGTGTCCCGGCGATCTCCGATACGGGCCGCACATTGTCAGGGCTGTCGGGGCAGGCCACCTGGGGTTCCAGCTTCGAAACATCATAATGATGTTCAGCAAGATAGATCGCATCGGCGTCGGGATAGAGCGGAGTATAGGGGCGACGGGCACGGCCCTTGAGGTACTCGAAGATCGCCTCGTCAGGCGGTAGATAAGCGGTCTTGGCGCCAAATTCGGCCATCATATTCGGGATCACCGCGCGGCTTTCCAGGCTCAAGGCGCTGATGGCTGGGCCGTGAAATTCGATGGACATATAGATTCCGCCGTCTACGCCCAGGTCGCCGATCAGCTTCAAGCAAAAATCCTTGGCCGTGACGCCGGTAGGCCAGTCGCCGGTGACGACAACCTTCATAGATTCCGGTACGCGCAACCAGAGTTCGCCAGTGGCCCAGATCGCGGCCATCTCGGAGCGGCCTACGCCAGCGCCAAAAGCGCCCAGCCACCCGAAATGCGTCGTATGGCTGTCCGAGCCGAGAATCACCTCGCCCGGCATGACGACGCCTTCCTCGCTGTGAACCTGGTGGCAGATTCCGCGTCCGACCTCAAAGAAAGTCGTCACGCCCTGCTCTTTGACGAACTGCCGTACATCGGCATGGTTCTGAGCGTGCTGTGTGGTTGGCGCAGGAACGGCATGATCGAGTGTGATCGCCAAGCGCTCTGGATGTTTCACTTTGGTCACGCCCAGTTTTTTGAAGGTCTGGTAGATTGCAGCCGTGTTGTCGTGACTCATGGCAACGTCAGGCACAGCATCCACGATCTGCCCTGCGACGACGCTCGGTAGGCCCGCCGCACGGGCCAGTGCTTTTTCGGCAAATGTATAACCGGTTCGATTTGTTTGGGAAGAATCTGGAGTAGTCATTCTAGTCCTGGGGATTAAGCTTCGTCTAGCGTACTGCGGTAAAAGTCAATCACGTCAAGCGCCTGCGTGATCAACTCGGTAAGCTGTTCAAGCATCTGGGAGGCGTCCAGTTCTCCGCTTTCCATCTTTTGCCGGGTCGCGGACGAAGGCGATTGCATCATGATCAGGACGTTAACCAGGTTTTGCGCACTGATGAGAGGTGTTTTTACATCCCCTTTAAGTTGTTTCATCAGTGCGCGCGGGTCTGCAGAAAGGATGAATTGTTTATATTCGTCGATCTGGTCTGCCATAATTTTTCACCATTGAGAAACTGTTAAGAGACCTCCTGCTCTGTAAGCGCCATCGCGCGCAGGAGGTTATCTACATCTTCTGTCTCTAAAGGCCGCTCATCTGCCAGTGCCTTAATGCGTTGAGTAACTTGTTTTACCTGATTATCTGTTAATGATAATCCCAATTGCTCGGAACGGCTACGAACCGCATTCCAACCTGTGAGCCGGTGCGCAATCTTAACGTCGCGCTTCAGGCCAAAGTCCTCAGGGCGGATGCTTTCGTAAGTTTCTGGCGCTGCCAGGACTGCTTTGGTATGGATACCTGCTTTATGCGTGAAGGCTGTCGAACCGGTGATGTAATTGTTGAAGGGGACTTCAACGCCAACCATCTCTGCAACCATGTAGTCAATATCGTAAAGACGATCCAGGCGATACTTATGACAGACACTTTCGCGATCCAGCATGTACAGACGCGCAATCAAGCCGCCGAGTGGGGTGATCCCGTTGCGTTCGCCGATGCCCAGAACAGTGGTGTCCACGTGCGTTGCCCCGGCTTCCAGTGCCGCGTAAGCATTGGCGATAGCGCAGCCTGCATCATTGTGACCGTGAAATTCTACGTCAAGGTGGGTCAGGCGGCGCAACTGAGCCACAAGCTGAGTCACCTGCGACGGTGTAGCCACGCCTACCGTATCGGCCACGCCCAGACGATTGACAACGCCAAGCTGAGAAACTGCCAGATAAACGCGCAAGAGATCGGCTTCATCGCTGCGAAAGGAATCCTCGGTACTGAAGCGCAGGATGATATTCGGAGCCTGTTCACGGATGAAGGTCAGCACCTCACGGCCCATCTCGATGATCTCGTCAATGGTCTTGCCGTGGCTGTACTTTCGCAGTGCAGCCGAGGTGCCGATCACCACGTCCAGGCCCCCAACGCCTGTATCCAACGCACGTACAGCGTCCTCGCGGTTGCAGCGGATATGCGTGAGGATGGTGGCCTTGAGGTTCAGCCCAACAATCGTGCGGACATCCTGCTCACTCTGCGCAGAGGCAAGCGGTGAAGACAGCTCAATCATCTCGACGCCAAATTCGTCCAGGGCATTGGCGACCTTGATCTTTTGATCAGGCGTGAAGGCCGCCCCGGCAAACTGTTCGCCCTCGCGCAAGGTCGATTCGATAATGGCAAAGTTTTGAAGGGACATCAGGTTCATTTTCTCCTGTGAATTCGCGGTCAGCCAATGAAAAAATCCAGCAAGTGTAAATGTTCGAACTCGCCACGGATGACGAGCCGCCGAATGTTACGACATCTCCGGTAATGCGGCAAGCACTTTTT
>DATGFK010000640.1:0-3357 GCA_035309185.1 Aggregatilineales bacterium | reverse complement strand
CAGTCGCTGCGTGGGGTACAATTCTGCTGAACAACGGCAGGTGTATTTGTCGGGACTGGCGTATCCGTAGTGGCAGGAAGCGCGGTCGGGAGTTGGATGATAGTCGGGACAACTATGGGATCTGCCGTCGGCAAATTTGGTGTGACCGTCGCAGAGGGTGACAGGCCACAGGCCAGGCTCGTGACTATGAGCGGTACAAGGTACAGCAATCGCAATTTGGTTCGCATAGGGTCGCTTCTGTTATTCAGGGCTTCACAATTTGCCGGGCACAAATTGGCCGTAGCCGGGCGTGCCGACGAACTCTCGATTCTCGATCACCATTTGGCCCCGGCATATCACGGTGCGCACCGCTCCGCGCAGTCGGTGACCTTCGTAGGGAGAATAGCCTGCCATGCCGTGCAGATCGTTAGCCTGGACATGCGTGCGGGGCTGCGGATCGTAGATGACGATGTCGGCATCCAGCCCAGCGCGGATGTCGCCTTTGCGATGTTCCAGGCCAAAGATGCGGGCCGGGTTCGTACAGAGCATTCGCACCAATCCGGTGAGCGGTAAACGGGCCTTGTCCACGCTGTGGGTATAGAGCAGCGGCCACAGTGTTTCCAGGCCGGGCAGTCCGCCCGGCGTGCGCGTGAAGTCCGCAAACTGCCGCTTCTGAGCCAGGCTGTAGTCGCAGTGGTCAGTGGAGATCACGTCAATGGCACCGCCAGACACGAGCTTCCATAGCGCTGCGTTTTGCTCTTTCGCCCTCAGCGGTGGTTGCAGTATGTAGCATTCCGGTGTGTCTCCGAGATATTGGCTCTCGTCGAGCAGAAGGTATTGTGGACACGTTTCACAGTAAGCCTGTACACTCCGTTGAAGGGCTTGCCTGACCTGCAATACCGAATTGGCAGAAGAGCAATGCACGATGTAGACAGCGCAGCGAGCCGCTTCAGCCAGGTACAGAATTCGATTGACGGCTTCTTCTTCAGCCAGTACAGGTCGTGAACGGCCATGATAGGGCAGGCCCGTCTTGCCCTGACTGATCAGGGCGTCGGTCATTTCAGCGATGATCGAGTCGTTTTCGCAGTGAACCATCACGACGCCGCCATATTTGGCTGCGCCGGTCATTATACGCAAAATAGTCGCATCGTCCAGGTAATAATTAGGGCGATAGGTCGTGAATAGCTTGTAACTAACGATGCCTAAATCCAGTAAAGATTGAAGCTGCCGCTCCTCGCCATAGGGAAGCGCGGTGATCATGCAGTGCAATCCGTAATCAATCACGGATTTAGAAGCTTCAGCCTGGCGATTGTGGACGGCTTCCTCGAAAGTTTGGCCCCGGAACTGCGTGGCAAAATCAATGACCGTGGTCACGCCACCCCACGCTGCCACCTGCGTACCGATCTCCCAGTTGTCGGCAGTCCGGTATATCCCGGTATCCAGTTGGATGTGTGTGTGCGCGTCAATCAAGCCGGGCAATACGTAACAATCCGTCGCATCAATGATACGGTCACCAGGTATTAGCGTTGCGTCTCTCACGATGCCGACGATCTGTTCGCCATCTATCAGCACGTCGGCGCGGTAGGAAGCAGTAGCGTTGATGATTATGCCGCCAGTGATCAATGTGCGGGGCATAAACGCGCCTTTCTAAGGGCTTTCTTATTGGACTTTGTCATAAAGTATATCGCAGAGTCTTTCTCAGCATTATAGCGCGGCGATGTACGATGCACGCATCAAAACTGTTATAATCAGCGTGGCGTAGCGTCGCTGAGGGGATCATGTTAAGGATGGCAGTTGAGTCAAGTGTATTACGGGCAACCATGCGCCAGTGGGCTACTGGTGTCACGGTGGTGACGACTGCGCTTGGCGATGCTCGTGGTGGAATGACGGTCAGCAGCTTCACGTCCGTTTCTCTTGAACCGCCAACGGTGCTGGTCTGTCTGAACAAGAACTCTTACTGTCATGATCTGGTTAAGCAATCTGGTGTATACGCCGTCTCGATGCTGGCCGAGGGGCAGGATGCGCTATCCAATCGCTTTGCCGGTTTGGATGCCGCCTTCAATGAGGATCGGTTCGCCGGTCTAGAGATTTCCAGTGCCGAAACGGGCTGCCCATTGCTTCCGGGCGCGATTGCCCACCTGGATTGCCGTGTTGTTTCCTTGCACGAGACGATGACCCATACGATCTTCATAGCAGAAGTGGTGTTTGCCGGAGTTAATCCAGAAAAGAAGCCGCTGGTTTATCACGACCGGGCTTACCGGATTCTGGTAGACCCTAAGGAACTTGGTTAATTTCTATCTGATTGCGCGGGGCGGCGACAGAACGGAACGCAAAGCCGTGAACGACGACTATACTCCCACCGAATGTCAATGGCTCCTTGGAATTTCCAGGCAGGCTCTGATTGCCGCAAGTTCTGGGGCGCCACCTCCCTTATTCGATATTAGTTACGTGCCGCCTCGATTGCAGGAACTGCGGGCGTGTTTTATCACCCTGACCATGAACGGTGAATTACGTGGCTGTACGGGAACGTTGGCGGCGCGTCGCCCGCTGGCCGAAGAAGTCGCCTATTCAACCGTTCAGACTGCGCTATTCGATCCCCGATTTGCCCCGATCTCGCCGGAACAGGTATCGTCCACTCGTATCGAGATTTCTGTTTTGACTCCTTCTCAGCCCCTTTATTACGACAGCCCCGACGACCTTATTCGTCGGCTGCGACCACACGTTGATGGGGTGACGCTGCGCATCGGGCAAAACCGCAGTACGTTCTTGCCGCAGGTTTGGGAACGTCTGAACGATCCGATTGAATTTCTGACTCTACTCAGTCGCAAGATGGGCTTGCCTGGCGATTCGTGGCGAAAATCGGATATTCAGGTCGAAACTTACCAGGCGATCAAGATCGTGGAGCCAGAATAAAAATCCGTAAAATTGGCCCTTGCCGCGTTTCTAAAACCATGATATATTGTCTCTATCACAGAGTAAATCGTGTGAGAACGCGATCTCTGAGAAAACTCACCAAACAGGAGGCAGGCGACAGGGTCGAAAGCAACACACAAGGACGTGGTTGTGAACGGTTCTGTTGAAGCCGGTAGCGAGGACGCTAGCGGTTTTTTGTCGCCTTGAACAAGAGGTGGGTGCGCACCTTAACAGATGAATAGTGACAGGAAGCAAGCACAGCGAGAGAGGTAAGAGAGCTGGAGCGGAGCGAAGTAAAGGAACAGATGGGGAGACCCACCTGAATGGAGACTGTTCGAGTCTCCGAGCGAAAATACGGAGAGTTTGATCCTGGCTCAGGATGAACGCTGGCGGCGTGCCTAATACATGCAAGTCGAACGCGAACCGCAAGGTTTGAGTGGCGACCGGGTGCGTAACACGTAGCTG
>DATGFK010000639.1:0-3730 GCA_035309185.1 Aggregatilineales bacterium | reverse complement strand
TGCGCGGTGAGGTTGTTCAGCAGGATGGGCAGATCGTCGGTCAGCCGCGCGGGCGGCAGCTTAGAAAGACGACGCAGGCCGCGGCTATTCAGGGGTCAATTGCCAGACTTTGAAGTCCAAGCGCCGCAGGATTCACTTTTTCGGATAGGTCGTAGAAGATGGTGTATGGCCCTATGGCCTGCCGCGAATAGCTGATGTGATGCGAATCGAGTGCCTGGACAATTGCCGAATCAAGCTGCGGTAGATTGGCTGTGACCAGCACTGGACGCGGAGCCTGCTCGACAAACGTCGTGTAAGCCGGGTAGCGATCTGCATCCGTGAACAGTAGATTGGCCTTGTAAGGGAGTTTCGGCGACTGAATGATCGTTTCGCCGGACAGGAAAACCAGCCGGTAGGCAGCCCAGTATGTCGCATAGCCATACTGACCACCATGCGCTTTCAAAAACGCGATGGCTTGTTGATCGAAATCATTGGTGAAGTCAGTCGCGGCGTCAAACTGCGGTGTCAAGCCGGGTGGCACGTTGCGCATTGCCAGGATAGTGCCAAGTAAGTTGACAGCAATCATTACGACGATCAATGTGGCAGGAACTATTGTGGACAAGGCGAATCCTGTCCCGACACCTTTTCTCTTGACCTGCAATAATGAACTTGCCGCCAGCATCGCCATAGGCGCAGCCAAAGGCAACAAATAGCGACCTGTCGCGTCCACTCCAAAACTGGACAGGATAAAGACCGCCGTAAAACACAGGAGCATCACGGCCAGGAGACGGATTCCCGGCTTGCGCCATTCTCTGACAATACTTGATCCCAACAGCGCCAGAACGGCGATCATGATTGGCACCGTCAGCCAACCGGCCCAGGCGTTTTGCGTCCAGGGATACCGCAGTCCCATGATCGTTGGAAGTCCAAACGCGACCAGGCCAATCGCCTTGTCCACCGGGCCAATCGTCAGACCGGGCGCGGGTTTTGGGCCGAGATAACTGCCCAGCAGGAAATGCACCGACTCCCAATCGCGGCTCAGGTTGTAAATCCACCACGGCGCACTGAAGATGAAGAATGCGACCAGGGCCAATCCCGCCGCACGGATCACGGGCCAGGGGCGCTTGGTAGATCGCCAAATTGTAGGTATCAAAACCAATGCCACCGGCAGTATATAGACGATGATCAGGTTGTGCGTCCACCAGCCCAATCCGATGAGCGCTCCCAGCACCAGCCAGAGCCAGAAATTGACCTTGTTTGGCCGGAGGCCTAAACCCCCGTCTAAATTACTTTCAATCTGCAACCCCATCAGCAGCACCAAATTGCCGATGACGAGCACTTCGCCGTAGCCGCCCAGCGAAATCGTTGTGTATAGTGTGACCAGGGTAGACGGAAGGGCAATCAGCAGCCCAGCAATGAGCGCTACTCGTCGCTTGCCGCTGATGCGCAGGGCCAGCCACATTGTCGTGGTAACAAGCAGCACATACAGAACAAACTGGACGAGCCGGATGGCAAGGACAGTTTCACCCAGGAGGCGAAAAGCCAGCGACACCAGCAGCGCATCGAGGCTGCCCATATACGGCTGCCCATAGAAGAAGGTCGGGATCGGCTGTCCCTGATTGATATGCTCCGCCATGAGTCCGACGATAGCCTCATCCGAATGGAAGGACACCGCTGCGCTGGCAAGGACGATAAGCCGCCAGACAATTGCCAGGAGGAGCGGCAGTATCCACCAGCGGATATTTCGTGTTAATGACGCCAACGTTTTGAAGGCTATAGCGAAATTCCCTTTCTGATGCCTTTCCTGTACAATTGTATCCAGCAGTAATAAAGGGCTATTGCCTGACCCCAATTTGCATCTAGAACAATTAAGGAAAAGTGTTTAGATTCTGTTACAAAATTACGTTGACTTTTGTGCTATATTAAGACGGGATACGTTACCGTTCAAGAGGCTTGCGGAAAAGCGTCAACGTATAAATGGCACCATTGCAGCAATATACTCAGGCATCCAACCACATTTTAGCCCAGGAGGTCATGTCATGATCAGAATTCTCTACATTGAAGACAAGGTGGATAATCGCCAACTGGTCAAACGAGTGCTGATGGCGGAAGACATTGACGTGATCGAGGCGTCCAGTGCAGACGAAGGCATTAATCTGGCTCTTTCCGAGCGACCTGACCTCATCTTGATGGATATTAACATGCCGGGCAAGGACGGCTTCACGGCAACGGGTGACATTCGTCAGCTTTCGCAGCTTGACCATATCCCAATCATTGCGCTGACCGCTAATGTTATGAAGGGGGATAAGGAACGGACGCTCAGTGCAGGCTGTGATGGCTACATCCCGAAGCCCATTGACGTGGATCGTTTTCCAGTTGAAATCATGAACTACATCAGGAGAGGCCGTTAATGCCTGCTGACCGCGATGTTTTGAGCGATTTACTTTCGCTTTCGATGCAGTTGAATCGGCAGGCGTTTGCGCGCCCGCCCGTCGAAGGCTGGCTCAATTCCTTCCTGGCGGTACTGTATGAGCGTTTCTCCAACCAGAATGTCCAGCGTGTTCAAGTCTTACATGCCATCGGCACGGTGGCAGTAGAGATCGGCAGTGCAGGCTCTAAACAGGGCGGTACATCCGAACAGCAATATACCCTCGAAGAGTCGTCGCCCATTGCACAGGCCATACATAGCCGCCAGATGGTCACGGCGCCAGACATGCACGTCTATCCAATCCTGGTGGGTGAAGACCCGATTGGCGCGCTCATCGCCTACAGCGACGCCCCTGGCCCCGATATTGATCCGACGTTTGGCCTGTTTGCGTCTCAACTTGGTCCTGCCATTATGCAGCAGGTCAAAGTTCCCGGCGCGCAAACCGGGCGCTTGATGCGTCAGATCGATCTCATGCGCTCGATGTCCGAAGCAACACAAAGTGCTGGCGTGGCCCTGGATCAGAGCGAGATTCTGACACGCGCTGCGCAAAGCTTGGTGGACTCCTTCAAAATTGATCACGCCAGTATTATCTTGTTTGACTTCAACCAGGGCATTGGGACGGTGGTCGGTGAATATCCCGATCACGGCTTCGTTGGCGTCAACGTCGAACTGCACGGGATTGAGGTCAACGAGCGGCTGCTCCACGACCGCAAGCCGGTAATCGTTAGCAACGTGCCAGAAGCTACCGGGCTGGGCGCCAACCTGCCAATTCTGTCCAAGTTGGGACTCAAGAGTGTCGGCTTTGTGCCGCTGGTCGTGGGCCAGGAAGTGATCGGCTATATTGGGCTGGACTCATATTATGAGGATCGTCCCTTTAAGCCGGAAGACCTGGACGCCGCGATGACGCTGGCTGGTCAATTGGCGGTTAACATACGCAATGCGAAGCTCTACGACGAAATGAAGCGCCGGGCCAACCAGTTGGAGCGCATCGGCTACCTGAGCCGCCGCGTGACCAGCACCCTGGATCGGCTTGAGATCTTCCAGATCGTTAAAGAAGAAACGAGCAGCCTGCTCGAAGCTGAGCAAATCAGTGTCTCTTTGCGCGAAGCCGACAGCAAACTCCTGAAACTGTTTGTCCTCGAAGACGTGCGTCCCAAAGAAATTGACTTCGACCTGGACGAAAGCGCCCTACGTTTTAGCATGATCGGTTCTGAAGCGTTGGTGCTGGACGACATTAGCGGATCCCAGTACCCGGACTATAAGTTTATGGCACAGTCCGGGATGCGTGCGGCATTGATCGTTCCCCTGGTTATCGGAGGCCGC
>DATGFK010000638.1:0-9376 GCA_035309185.1 Aggregatilineales bacterium | reverse complement strand
TGCGCCGTGAGATAGCTGTTGCGGGAACTGAGCGCCAACCCATCCGGCGCGCGCACGATGGGCGCCACGACGATCTCAAGCGGCATGGCGAGATCGCTGACCATCTGCCGGATCACGGCTACCTGCTGCGCGTCCTTCTGGCCGAAGTAAGCCCGATCCGGCTGCACAATATTGAACAGCTTGGTAACAACCGTCGCCACGCCGCGAAAGTGGCCGGGCCGCCGCGCCCCTTCGAGTCCCTGCGAGACGCCGCTCACTTCAACCGCCGTCTGGAAGCCTGGGGGGTACATCTCCTCGACGCCGGGCGCGAAGACGAGGGTCGTCCCTGCCTCGCGCAGCGCCGACAGGTCGTGATCCATATCGCGGGGATAGGCGTTGAAGTCCTCGTTGGGGCCGAACTGCGTCGGGTTGACGAAGATAGACACGGCAACGGCCTCATTCTCGGCCAGGGCCTGCCGCACCAGTTCGATATGCCCGTCGTGCAGATAACCCATTGTCGGCACCAGGCCCAGGCTGCCGGTGAGTTTTCGGCGGGCCTCGCGAAATGATGCGATGGTTTCAAAAACTTGCATGGATAAATCCTGATTACGCGCCTATTGGCGGGTTCTCCGGCTCAATGGCCCTCGTGCTGACCAGTCTCGTCGCAATTCTGGAAGAAGTGATCGACATCTGACGCACAGGCAATGGCGTCAGCCATAGGCTTCGCTATGATACGAGCCAGTGAAGTACGGCAGTCGACTCATCGGTCGGGTATATACTGCTCATACACATAAAGATGACCGGGCCAATCACCAAAGAGCCGCGCTATTGTTACACTTACCTTTTTCCAGGATAATCCCCCATAGCCAGTTCCAATGCGAGGGATGGCGAGAGTTTGGAGGCTTTCGTTATCTGCTAATTGCTTCATCCGTTGTAGCGTTTGCTCTACAGCCTCATAGGTCGCGCGGGCGTGCCAGTAGTCTTCCTGGGTAGCGAGATTGAATACCCACGGTTTGCCGTCCGCTTTCCAGAGGAAAACATCGCCTGGATTAAACTCACGCGGGGTGGCCTTACACCGTCTGCGGTATTCCTCGTACATTTCTGGATAGCGCTCCCGAAATCCCACAGCAATACCCGATCCCATTGAGCCTTTGCAGTTACACCCGTGCGCAAAGGCTTGTGCGCTATATCGGTTGATAAATAGGTCACCGGAGACATATTCGATTGGCATGTAGGGCCTCCGAGCCTCGCCTTACACTGGGCGCTTGTCTCACTAACTGCATAATAAATTTCGTAACTGCATAGCAAGCTACTCGACTGCCTGGATTCCGCTTATAGACTATCGTCTAAACGGACAGGGCCTGCCCTGTCTCAACGTCTGTTCGCTGCGCTCATTCCACCTCTAGCGTCTCGATCTGAATGGCTGCCGAGCCAAACTCGGTTTCCAGGAATTCGGCAACAGGCCCATCGTAGAACGTGCTGTGATTCGGGTAGTCCACCAGCACCGTTTTGCCCTGTCCTGTCAGCCGGAAGCGGAACTGGTCACGGCCAGGATACTCGTTCAATTTGTTCTGAATGCGGTTAAGCTTACGCAAGTCCTTGCCGGGATCGGTGCTCCGCTGCATGGTGATCGTGATCCGGCGCGGCTGGGGCGCTTCGGCAGGTTGCGAATTTTCTTCGTCGCTGTACTCGAAAGTCTCAGCCTCAACAACTGGCTCGACAGCCTCAACCACCTCTACGGGCGGCGCAGGGCGAGGCGCGGCCTTGCGCACGGACTTTGCAGGTTCGGCGCGGGATGGGACAGGCTTCACCGGCACGGGCGCAACCTCCGCCGCTTCATTTTCCTCGTCAGGCTCCCTGCTGTCCAGCAGTTCGTCTTCGTCCAGTTCCGGCGCGATGGTGGGCACGTGACCGTTGCCGTTGGTGCCATTCGTGCCGTGTTTACCGTTCGCGGCGTGCGTGGCGACGCCGTTCGATCCGTTGGCGCTGACCGGTTCATCGTCTTCGCTGTCAGTGGGGTCAATGGGGTCGTCTATTGGCCCGTCCACGGCCCACTCCGGCGCATCGGCGTAAGAGGATTCCCCTGGCGACCAGGGTTCCTCGACGGGCGCGGATCGCGCTGGCGGCGCAACGTTCGCCGGTTCGGCGGCCTTCACCACGTCGAAGTTCTGTGAAACGTTCTCGGCCACGATCTGCACGTCGCCGCGAGAGCTGTCCACCTTGCCCCGCACGATGATCAGCCTGTCCTCGGCGATCATACTCTGATACTGCGACCAGGTGCGCGGGAACATCACGCAATCAATGTTCCCGGCCAGGTCTTCCAGGCTGATCACAGCCATCATGTCGCCTTTCTTGGTGGCGAATGCGCGGATGCCCACCACCAGCCCCGCGACAGTCACGGCCCGGTCATGCATCGCATCGGATTCGCGGCGCAGCGTCTCGCTGTACTGGATATTGGGCATGTGCCGAATCTCGTCCGAGAGCGCGTTGAGCGGGTGCTCGGAGACGTACAGGCCGATCAGTTCCTTTTCCCAGTGCAGCTTTTCGCGCTGCGGAGTTTGCTTTTCGAGAGGAACCGGGTTCAGCGTGATAGCATCGGCGGCGCTGTTGGTCGCGGCCCCGAACAGGCTCATCTGCCCCACGTCGGCAGCGTGATGGTGATCCGCGCTGAACTTCAAAATTCGATCCAGCGCTTCCAGCAATTCATCACGTCCCGCCATGTCGTCGAAGGCGCCAATCTTGATCAGGCTTTCGATAGCCCGCTTGCCTACCGATCGCAGATCCACGCGGCGGCAAAAGTCCGAGAGGTCGTCAAACGGCCCGCCTTCCTTGCGCGCGTCAATGATCTGCTGAACGGCTTTTTCGCCCGCGTTCTTCACGGCAGCCAGCCCATAGCGAATGCCGCGCTGGTCGCCGTTGCCCGTCGGCTCGATGGTGAAATCGGCGTCGCTGAAGTTCACGCTCGGCGGCAGCACGGGAATCCCGAAGCGGCGGCAGTCTGCCGTGAACAGGCGCACGTCGTCAATGTTGTCGCGCTGGACACTCAGGAGCGCGGTGTAATATTCTGCCGGGTAATGGGCTTTCAGGAAGGCGGTTTGTACCGTCAGGACAGCGTAATCGGCGGCATGTGATTTGTTGAACCCATAAGCGGCGAAATACTCGATCTCAGCGAAGATCTTTTCGGCAATTTCCGCCGAGACGCCAAATTCTGGCCCCTTCTCCATGAAGGTCTGTTTGTGCTGTTGGAGGTCTTTGGCTTTCTTCTTCGAGACCGCGCGGCGCATGAGGTCAGCATCGCCCAGGCTGTAGCCAAACAATTGTGCGGCGATCTGTTGTAGCTGTTCCTGATAGACCGCGATTCCAAACGTCTCATTCAGAATCGGCTCCAGCTTCGGATGGTGATAGATCACCGCTTCCTGGCCGTGCATCCGCTTGAGATAACTGGGGATGAGTTCCATCGGGCCGGGGCGGTACAGCGCAATGGCGGCGATGATGTGCTCGAAGGTTCGGGGCTTCATCTCGACCAGCATTCGCTTCATGCCGGAACCTTCAAGCTGGAAGACGCCTGTCGTCTCACCCTGATCTATCATCTGGAACGCTTTATCCAGCATCTCGTTGACTTCGGGGCTTTCCGGGTCATGGCGGTAGGGAATATTATCCATCGTGTAACGGATGTCGTGATACTGTTCGATCAACTCGCAGGCACGCCGCATGATGGTCAGCGTGGTGAGGCCCAGGAAGTCCACCTTGAGCAGCCCAATGGATTCGCAAATTTCCATCGGGAACTGCGTGACCTGCGACACTTTGGTATCGCCAATGGGCCGGTGCAGCGGCAGATATTCGACCAGCGCCTTATCCGCGATGATCACGCCCGCCGCGTGAGTCCCGGCATTGCGGGCCACGCCTTCGACGGTCAGCGCCGTATCCAGCAGTTTTTTGACGTTTTCGTCGTCCTCATACATGCGCTTGAGTTCCGGCACGGACTTGTCTGCGTCGTCGCCCAGGCAGTCTGCCAGGGTGACGGGGCGGCTGGGAATCTGTGGGACGAGCTTCGTCAGGCCGTTGACTTCCGGCAGCGGGTAGTCCAGCACGCGGCCAACGTCTTTGATCGCCGCGCGGGCTTTCATCGTGCCGAAGGTGATGATCGCCGCCACCTTGTCCGAGCCATATTTGCGCATGGCGTAATCAATCATTTCCATACGGCGGTTATCGGGGAAGTCCATATCAATGTCAGGCATACTGACCCGCCCCGGATTCAGGAAGCGCTCAAAGATCAGCGCGTTCTGAATGGGGTCAATGTTGGTGATACCCAGGCAGTACGCGACCACCGATCCGGCCCCGGAGCCGCGCACGTTCCACCAGATATCCGCGCTGCGGGCGTACTGGCACAGATCCCACACGATCAGGAAGTACGTGTCGAAGCCCATCTGGTGGATGACGCCCAGTTCATAGTCGAGCCGATCCTGGTAGGATTCCTCTTCAGCGCGATTGCCGTAGCGCCAGCGCAGCCCGCGCGAGGCCAGGTAGCGCAGGTAGGTGTCCGCCGTGAAGCCATCCGGCACGGGGAAGATGGGCAGGTGGTAGCCTTTCGAGTCGAGCGAGACATCGCACATCTCCGCGATGCGGACGGTGTTTTCGAGCGCTTCTGGCACTTCGTGGAACAGCGCCCACATCTCCTGCCCTGAACGCAGATGATAGCTGGCGTCGCTCATGCGCAGGCGTTTGGCGTCGGTCTTGAGCGTGCCAGTCTGGATGCACAGCAGCGTGTCGTGCGCGTCGTAATCGCTTTCCAGGACATAATGCGTGTCGTTGGTGACGACCAGCGGAACGTCGGCGTAAGCCTTATTTTCGAGCAGCCAGCGGTTTAGCTTCATCAGGTCTGGAATGTTGTGATGTTGCAGTTCCAGGAAGAAATTACCCTTGCCAAAGATGTCCTGGTACCAGCCGATGGTCTTGCGGGCCTCGTCGTCGCGCCCATCCTGGATCATGCGCGGGATCTCGGCGGCCAGGCAGCCACTGGTGGCGATCAGCCCTTCGGCGTGCGTGGCGAGAAAGGCTTTGTCAATGCGCGGGCGGTTGTAGAAGCCTTCAAGCTGCGCCGCCGATGCGATCTTCAGCAGGTTCTTGTAGCCGGTCTGGTTCTTCGCCAGCAGCAACAGGTGGAAGGGCTGCCGCTCGGAGGGGTCTTTAGTGTGCATGTCCTGGCGAGCCAGATAGCCTTCCATGCCAATGATGCCGTGAATATCGGCCTTCTTGCAGGCGCGGTAGAAGTGCATCACGCCGAACATGGTGCCGTGGTCGGAGATCGCCAGGTGTTCCATGCCGAGTTCTTTAGCGCGACCGACCAGCTTGTCAATCTTGCTCAGACCATCGAGCAGGCTAAATTCCGTATGGACGTGCAGGTGGGCAAAAGGCTGTGGATAAGCCATTTTATTATCCGTGATTCAGGTCATTCTCGTTGCGATAATGATAACACGAAACACGGTTACTGGAACGGATGTTTGCCTCTGGTTAGAGACGCTGCACCGGCGCTTACTCGTCAGAGAGGAAGATGTCTTTTAGCGCAACCTTAAAACCGGGCAGTATTTTGCCTCCGTCAAGAGTGTCGTTGATGCCAAGTGTCTTGACTGGCTTCCCCGGCGCGTAAACCTTAACCTGCTGCTTGCTGGGGAAGAAGAACCACAGGAGTGTGCCAGCCAGGGTATAATTTGCCACTTTGTCGGCGATCTCTGTAGCCTCATCAGTTGGCGAGACAACCTCGACCGCCAGGTCAGGCGCCAGAGGATTCCAGGCCACATGCGGGCGTTTGGGCTGCCTGGCTTTGGAGATGAAGCCAACGTCCGGGATGTAATCCTCGCCTGACACTCGATAGCCGCCATCCGCACCGGTAAGACGCCCCAGGTCATTCGTTTTCAGATAAAGTCTGATTTCAGCGCCAAGACGCATGGCAATTTCAGAAGAATCGCTGTTGCTGACCACTTCGACGATCGCTCCTCCGATGTATTCGAGGCGTTTGTACGCGTTTTCAGGCAGCGCAGCAATCTTCTCAAATTCTTCCACACTCACTTGTGCGGGTGTTTGGACTGCCATTGGCTTTGCTCCTGGCTTGAAATAACTTCACATCACTCAATCAATATTTAAGGTTGTCGGCAGAGAAAGTAGCGGCACTGCGTCTGTAAATTCGGGTGGAAAGACGTGCAGGTGGGCAAAAGGCTGTGGATAAGCCATTTTATTATCCGTGATTCAGGTCATTCTCGTTGCGATAATGATAACACGAAACAAAGGTTCTATGTATGACCGGGATGTTCACCGAAATAGATACGCTCATCTGCGCCGAAAAACTACGTAGTGGTTTGGCGCGATGTAGTACTTCCGGTTCTTGCCAGCACTCCCAAGCCTACTAAAATCACGCCTATTGCTTCCACGACTATTTCAGGAGGACAAAATGGCGGATAAACACCCTGCAACTGAACATCATAAGGCGGCGGCGGAACATCATAAGGCGGCTGCCGACCATCATGAACATGCTGCCAAGCTGCACGAGGAAGGCAAACACCACGAAGCCAGCCATCATGCCAATCAAGCGCACGGGCATGAACACCACGCAGCCGACCATTCCGCGCATGCGGCAAAGAAGACAACTGAACACCATGCCAAGGAACTCGAACACAAGAAATAGCTGGTCTTTTGACTGAACCTCACCCCTCAGTCCCCTCTCCGCTGGCGGAGAGGGGAAGCGAATAAAGTGTGCAGCCCCTCGATCTCGTGAATTACCCTTAGTTATCCGCGTAAAAGTTGAACAGCTAACGTTCGTTCCCGGCGCGCAGCCAGGCTACATATTCCGCGACGCCCGCCGAGAGGTCGTAGCGTGGCTCGAAGCCTGTGTCCTGCCGAAGACTTGAAATATCGAAGTACCACGGGCCTTGTGTAGCGCCCGGCGCATGACCGGCAGGCAGTTCAACATCGAAGTCAGGAACAACCTTCTTGATGGCTGCAACGATCTCCTGATTTGACGTTGGGCGCCCGCTGGCAACGTTGTACACGGGCTGGCTCAGCTTATCCGCGGTCTGCAACAGGGCAACGGCGCGCGCGGCGTCCTTAATATAGCACTGGTCGCCCCCGTCCAGGGTATGTACCGACCCGAAGCGCAGTTCCTCCAGGTTCGGCCATTCGCCTTTCACCGCAGCGTGAACCAATCGGCCAACCAGGCTGCTTCGCGTCGCGTTGTAGTTTGGGCCGTACATCGCAGACAGCCGCATCTCTACACTTTCGACGTGCGTTTGCAGGGCCAGGTAGCTTGCCACAAGTTCGCCGCATTTCTTGGCGACCTCCATCGAAAATGCCGCCGTCATGGCAAGTGGCTGGTCGTCGCGCCAGGGCAGGTCGGTAATGCCATTGTAGACAACCGGCGCGCTCGCCAGTGAAACACGCTTCACATTCCATTCGTGAGCAACCTGGAATATCGCTGCAATGCTGGTCAGCGTAGCCTGCACGTCATTGACCAATTCGAGCGCATCGGCTCCAGGGCCAATCGGCAGACCGCCCGTGGCAAGGTGGACTATTCCCGTAATCCGATATTTCTGGCCCAACGCGCGCAGAGCCTCCAGGCTAGAGATGTCCAGGCCTTCAATAAAAATACGTTTCCCAATGTGCTGCTTCAGAAACGCGGGCACATAATCGTTATGATGCCGGGTCAGCACACAGTCTTCGCCCAGGTGGAGCAGTGCCTCGGCGGTGTTCGCTCCCACAAAACCAAGCCCACCGATGATCAGGATCATGGTCATTCCTCCACTTTTCTTTGCTTGAGTCGCGCGCTAGTATGAGGGGCGGTCAATCCTATAACAAGACTGTGGTTTATCGTATGATAAAAGTTGTCAGGATAAGGAGTTCATGCGATGGATGAGACAGAACGACGCCTGGCTCTTGGCGATTTCTTGCGCACACGCCGCGAACGCCTTCAGCCATCCGATGTCGGTTTGCCCCTTCGCAGCCGTCGCCGTACGCCAGGCTTGCGCCGCGAAGAGGTGGCCGAACTGGCGAAGGTCGGAGTGTCCTGGTACACCTTGCTTGAGCAGGGTCGTGACGTTCACCCGTCGCATAGTGTCGTAGAAAACCTGGCACAAGCGCTCCAACTCACCCCGGCAGAACAGCGGCATCTGTTCTTCCTGGCCCGCTATGATCCTTTACCACGCTCCGTTACGGAGGATGAGCAGATCACGCCTGCCCTGAAAGCTGTGGTCAATGCGCTCGATCCCAACCCTGCTTTCGTACTGGGTCGGCGTTGGGATGCGCTGACCTGGAATCGAGCTGCCGACCTGGTCTTTCATTTTCAAGACTTTTGTCCGCCCCACTCGCATAACGTGGTCTGGCGCTTCTTTGCGCGCGAAGCGGATCCGGAAAATCCGGGATGGGTGAAGCAGGCGCAAAACTTCGTGGCCGGATTTCGCGCCAGCTACGTGCGCTATCCGGCGGATGCCTCATTTCAGACCTTGTTGCAAGATTTGCAGGAGAAAAGCGATCAATTTTGCCTCTGGTGGGAACAGCAAAATGTGCAGCCGATCTCGGAGGGCAAGCGCACCATTCACGACCCAATCCTGGGCGCCCTGGAATTTGACCCAATGACTTTTGTAACGCCCGTCGCGCCCGACCTACACGTGAAGGTGTTTGTCGCCCTGCCTGAGACTGCTGGCCGCTTGGCACAGCATCTAGCGAGGGCGTCCGCATAAGTTCCACGGCGTGAGCAGCGGGGCTACGCGATGCCAGGCCCTACGATGCCTGCAACGCCTTCCACACACGATCCAGCGTTTGCAGGGTGAGCAGGGCGCGCAGGTTCAAGCCGTAGCGCAGCCCTCACTCGTGAAGACCGTTGAGCCGAACGGCGCGATAGTGAGATGGCTCAGGCAGCATTAAGCCGTTTTAATCAACTTTCATGAACGACCAGATATGTCTTTCTGCAATCAAGCCTTGCACGAAGGTTTCTCCGACAGATGCAATTACCCAAACACAATCTGCATCAAAACCGTCATAAGCAGCAAAAACTACCGCGTCTTCGACAATAATCTCAACATTCCAGACACGCTTGCGCAACCCAATACGGGGCAAGAGGCTGTGTGCGACGAGTGTCTTGTTATTCCCCACCAACGGTATTCTGACGGCGGCACTACTCGGTGGATGCGTTGGGGGTTCGGTAAAACTAACACCTGGAATGTTTCGAAAGTCAGCTTGTCTCAGGTCGCCTATCATTGCCAGAATTGCACCGTCTTTGAACACATTAATCATGGCAGATAGCAAACCGATTCGCTTCCGTGTGACCAACTGATACCTTGCTGGAATCTTCCCAATTCCGGCTTGATGTTCAGCCATATATTTGCCGCTACGACGCTTGCAGCGACTTCCA
>DATGFK010000637.1:0-3050 GCA_035309185.1 Aggregatilineales bacterium | reverse complement strand
GTCTCTATCAAAACTTGCGTGGCGAAGCTGTGTTAGAAACTCTTGAGGGCTGGTTTTCTGCTAAATTCAGTGGCGATGGCCTTGGACATATCCAGATTGATTGCAGAGTGGAGGATAGTGGCGGTAACTATCGTGGTAATTACATCCAGTTCATGCTCGAACAAGATCAAACGTTTTTGCCGCCGATCATCCAGAATCTGAATCACTTGGAGATCTTGTATCCCGTCATCGGGAAATAGCTGCGACAGCTTTGGGTACAATAAAGCCCAAGTTTCGATTCAAACGGCAAGGAAAACATAATGGCAAAAGTTTATGACGCTATCCCTGACGCGCAGGTCGAGTTTATCCAGGCGCAGCGCATGTTTTTCGTCGGCACCGCGCCGCTGGCCGAGAGCGGACATATCAACGTGTCGCCCAAAGGGACGGACACTTTCCGCATCCTCTCGCCCAACCGCGTGGCATATCTCGACATGACCGGCTCAGGCAATGAAACCTCGGCCCACCTGCTGGAGAATCAGCGCATCACGTTCATGTTTTGCGCGTTCGATGGCGCGCCGAACATCCTGCGACTCTACGGCACCGGTAAGGCTGTGCTGCCCGGCCAGCAAGATTGGGACGATCTGGCGGCGAAGTTTGAACTGTTCTTCGGCTACCGGCAGATCATCGTCGCGGACATCACCCGTGTGCAGACCTCGTGCGGCTACGGCGTTCCCCTATACGATTTTGTTGGAGATCGCGACCAGATGGCGCGCTGGTGCGAGAACAAGGGCGAGGACGGACTGGTGAAGTATCGCCAGGAAAAGAACGTTCGCAGCGTGGACGGCTTGCCAACGTTGCTAAGCAAAACGGCAGAGCGGAATTGACTTTGCGGTGTGGAAGCCCTCGATTGCCACATTTCCTTGCAAATCGAATTGATGTTCTAAATTATGACACGATTTGGCATAAATCGTCTATACAATGAGATTGTAAACCTTGTAGAGACGAAAGGAATGTGAACAATGGAATACCAGGTTGAAGTTGGCGACCGCCCGGCAAAGATCACGCTGGGAATCCGCAAGCACAGCGCCGCTGAGGCGCTACCGCAAGTGATCCCCCAAACGTGCGGCGCGATCATGCAATACATGGGACAGAGCGCCCAGCAGGCAATCGAGGATGCATTTGTCGCGTACTATAATATGGATATGCAGAATCTCGATGTCGAGATCGGCTTCACGACGACTAAGGAAATGCCAGAGAAGGATAACATCCAGCGTGGCTCGATCCCCGCTGGCAAGGCCGCCTCGGTGCTGCACGTGGGGCCATACGATGGCCTGGGCGCGGCCCACGATGCGCTGCACCGCTGGATGGCGGAAAAAGGCTACGAAAGCGCAAGCGGCTATTACGAATTGTATCTGAACGATCCGCAGACCACGCCGCCAGAAGCGCTCAAAACTGAAGTATTTACGCTGCTCAAGGGGAATTAGACAAGGGAAAGGTCGGTGCTGTGGGCAGGATTGGCCGCCTGCCCACAGATTCAGGATATGTCGAACACGGCGACCCGTCTGATCACGCTCATCATGCTGCTGGAACGCCAGCCGAATCAAAAGGCGGCAGCCCTGGCGGATAAGCTTGCTGTGTCAGTGCGTACCTTACATCGCTATTTCGGAATGCTCGACGAACTTGGTATTCCGATCTATTCCGAGCGCGGCCCACAGGGCGGCTTTTCCCTCGTTCGCGGCTACAAAATGCCGCCTTTGATCTTCAGTCCCGCCGAAGCAGCAGCCCTGTGCCTGGGCACAGGGCTTGTCGCTGACCTGTGGGGCCAGCTTTACAGCGAGGCTGCGCAGAGTGCCGAAAGCAAGTTGGAGAACATTTTGCCAGCAGAGCAATTGGCCGAAGTGGCCTGGGCGCGGCGCACACTGGTCAATACCGCAGTGCCACGTAGCGGATTACAATCGTTTGCGCCGCTGCTGGAATCACTACGGCGTGCGCTACTCGAACAGAGCACAGTGCGAATGGTCTACCACGGCAGCGCACGGCCCAGCGCACTTGAGCGCGATTTCGACCCCTACGCCCTGGCCTATCGCCAGGGCTGGTGGTACGCTATCGGCTACTGCCACTTGCGCGAGGCCATCCGCGCCTTTCGTGTGGATCGTATCCACAGCCTGGAAAAACTGCCCGCGAAATTTGAGATTCCCGCAGATTTTGACGCGCAGACTTTCTTGACCTTTGAAATTCAGAGTCAGGAAGGCATCCACGTGAGGATGCAGCTTACGCCAGAGTTTGCCTACCTTGCTTCAAATACGCCCGCCTTTTGGGAGAAACTTGAGACTCAGCCCGACGGCTCCGTGATCGTAACGGTCTTCCAGACCGATGTGTATCGAGCGGCTGGCTTTGTGTTCAGCTATGGGCCAGCGGCGACCGTACTGGAGCCGGATAATCTGCGGGAATTGATGCACAACTGGGCAACCGCAATCGCTGAGATTTACGAATCTCCTGAGTCTGTGCGCAGCCAGCGCGCCTGATAGGGTGACAGCGCTACATTTCCCGGCTCGATCCGTTCGCCGTTCAGCACATCAACGCCTGGCGGCTCGTTCAGAGAGACCCTTTGCGGCTCTGCCGTCACGTTGAAGAGGACCACGATCCGCTCGGAACCGTCCGGCGCGATGCGTTCCAGGCCGAAGACCCGTCCCTCGTTCAGATCGAAAGCGCGCTGGCTGCTATAGGGATGGAAAGCGGCGCTCGACGCGCGCACTTTCAACAGTCGCTCATACGCGCTGAAAACTTGCGCTCGAAAACTTGACGGGTCGCCAAGCTGCGCTCGTATATCGCTCGCGCGCAATTTGGCCCGGTTGATACTGCGATTCTGCCCGGTGGCACGCATTCCTTCAATGTCATTGTGTGATCCGAGCAGGCTGTGGATGTAGATGGCCGGGATTCCTGCCAGAGTCAGCATGACCGCCTGGGACAGCATAAAAACTGCCACGCGCAGCGATTCGGGCAGTTCCGGCGGCGCGACCGCATCCACGTACGTAATGTTGAGTTCGTAGGGGCTGCGCGATCCGTCCGCG
>DATGFK010000636.1:0-3415 GCA_035309185.1 Aggregatilineales bacterium | reverse complement strand
GTTCCCATAACAGCAACATCAATGTTCACCAGGTCATCAAGCAGACGAAGGGCAATTTGTGGAGGCAACAGAAGTTCATTACCACTAAGAATTCCAGATGATTTGTAGGTAGCCAGCAGTTGTCTCAGTTTTTCGATCTTGGTATCCATATCGATTCGGCCCAAATCGCCAGCACAGGGCAATTCTAGCGCAATTTAGGCTGGATGAGTATCAGACAATGCTCTGCGGGTATAATGACTCCACGCTTCGTGACTTCATCGAAAGATTTATACCATCAATACCCAATTTGTTTGGTTTGAAGCTGTCATCAGCATTCTCTTTTTGGGCTGTTTGTGGGATGCCCACCGCCGGGGCCGATTCGATGTCCTTGAACTGCTGTGGACAGCTTTCTACGGTTTCCTGCTGGAATGGCTAACTATCAAACAACTCGGCGCCTATCACTACGGGCCATTCCTGATTATGATTGATGGTGCGCCGCTGGCTGTTGCCCTCGGCTGGGCCGTCGTGATCTATTGCAGTATGCGATTCTCAAGCAGAATTCGCCTACCCGAGGCGGCGCGTCCTATCCTGGATGCGTTATTGGCTCTCAACGTTGACCTGGCCCTGGATGCCGTTGCGATTCGACTCGGAATGTGGGCCTGGACAGGGGTCGGATTGAATCAGCAGTGGTTTGGCGTTCCCTGGGTCAACTTTTGGGCCTGGTTTATCGTGGTTTGGGCATTCTCAGGCTATCTACGCGCCCTCCGGCACTGGCAGCGCCACCCGGTTCGCCGCTGGCTGTATGCGCCTTGTGCCGTATTGCTCTCGCTTCTTACGCTTCTGGCTGTCAGCGAGAGCTATCGCCTCATGGCATCCAGTCTCGGCAGCGATGGATTCGCGACCCTGGTTCTGGTCGCGGGCAGCCTGGCGATCATCATCAGCTTGCGTCCCCATATACTGGACGGTGGCCCATCTCAAGCCATTGTCGTGGTCGCGCCGCTGGCGATACACCTATTTGCGACAGTCGTTGGCTTCACCTATGGGTTTTTCGGGAAACAGCCCCTGTTAGGTGTAGTCGGACTGACGATGCTGGCGGTGGGCATTATCCTCCACGTATGGCCGTGGTGGATTACCCGATCAAGATCGATCTCGTTCCAGCACATGGAAGACGATTCGGCGTAAGGCAGATTTCTACTGCGCCAACTTGGCTCGCAACTTCTGCAACGCTTTGAGCACCGCAGGTCGGTTCTTGGCCCAGGTGATCCAGCGCGGCAGCCGATTAAGCAGGCTGCCGTTTGCCCAGCCAATTTTGGGTCGCCAGCGGCGTGCGCGCAGTTTAGCGCCGACGTAGCCTTCGATCAGGTTCAGGTGCCGGACGTTGTAGGCCCACAGGATATGCCCTTCGCACGGCTCCTGGAGCCACAACGGTTCTCCGAAGAAGGCATCCACTACTTGTCCATCTGCTGCGCCAATACGGATATAGTTTTCTGTCCATTCCTTCACGGTGCCACATTGAAGACACGTGAGACGCCGGGGCGCGAACCAGTTCTTGTCGCCCGGCGTCAGCGTAGCAATCGGCGCACAGGATTTGCAGCGCGGGCAGACGACCAAAATCTCGTCCATCATGCTGTAAAGCGGTAGGCCGGTATCTTCAAAACGGCGCGACTGAGTGGATTCTTTCTTCAATTTTTCCCGCAAGCGAACGCTACGATACGTCTGTTCAACACCACAAAGCAGTACTCGTAAGAACTCTGCCCTTTATGGTGTCTTCTCAAGAGTTTATGTTATCGCAATGTTTAAGGTGAAGAGCTGACCTATGTCTGAATTTCAAGATCGTAATCGTAAGCTGATTGAACAGTTCCGCGCTAATCGAGATAAGGGTGAAGCAAATAGAATGCCAATGCCTCTTGTCATCCTCACCACGACTGGCGCTAAGAGCGGCAAATCCCACGCCACACCCGTCAGAATTTTCATGGATGGCGACAAGCCTTATGTGATCGCTTCCAAGGGCGGCGCGCCTTCCCACCCGGATTGGTATCGGAACCTGGTGGCGTATCCCGAAGTGACTGTAGAACTCGGCAAGGAAACCTTCAAAGCGAAGGCCGTCGTTGCGTCGGGAAAAGAGCGTGATCGTCTATTTAAACAAGCAGTTGCAGAAGCACCTGGCTTTGGTGAGTACCAGGCGAATACAACGCGAGAGATTCCAGTCGTTGTGCTGGAGCGCGAAAGGGCATAACGATGCTAAGCCGGGGATCACTCCCCGGCTCAGCGCCGGTAATCTCATACGGCAACAGACACGAACTGATACTTCACCTGAGTCAGTTCTTCTGACACTTTCCACAGGCGCTGCGCGACGGCTTCATCGTGCGAGCGCGCATTCGAATTGACTTTTTCAGGGTAGCCACGCATCTCGAATAAGCCGTCCGGCCCAAAATAATCCCCACCCCGGACATCCGGTGCCGTAGCCGCATTGAGGGTTGGCAACGCGCCCATGTTGCTTCTTTGCGCCAGTATCGGATTGAGTAGTTGAGCCACGCCCGAATGCTGTTGCAAATTGGTACTCGTCCAGCCTGGATGTGACGCGACGGCCAGCGTACCCTGCCCCGCCGCCGTGAGCCGTCGCTGTAATTCGTAGGTGAACAGCAGGTTCGCCAGCTTGCTCTGCCCGTAGGCGCGCTGCCGTGGATAGGCCCGTTCCCAATTCAAGTCGTCGAAGTTGATGATGCCAAATTGGTGTGCGCCACTGCTCACGGTCACAATCCGCGCGCTCGGAGTCGCGTTGAGCCGATCCAGCAGCAGGCCCGTCAGGGCAAAATGCCCCAGGTGATTGATACCGAACTGCTGCTCAAAGCCCTGCGCAGTCTTTCCATAGGGCGGAACCATGACACCAGCATTGTTGATCAGCAAGTCCAACCGGTCATATTGTTTAAGAAATTCGGCGGCAAAGGCTCTCACGGACTCAAGATCGCCTAAATCCAGAGGCATGACCACGACTTTGCCCGCTGGTTTGAGCGCCTTGACCTGATTGGCGGCGGCGTTGGCCCGCTCCAGGCTCCGGCAGGCCATGATCACCGTCGCGCCCTTTTGGGCCAGCGCCCTGGCCGTTTCCCAGCCGATCCCGCTGTTCGCCCCGGTGACGATGGCTACACGCCCACTTTGGCTCGGAATATCGTTTTCAGTCCAATGCTGTGTCATTTGTTGCATCCTCCAAACACCCTAAATGGAATGAGCATTCATTCCAAAATCGACTCAAAAAAATTCAGCGTTTAATAGCGTCCCAACAGGCCGAGGCAATTTGCTCGATGAGGGCATCGTCCAGTTTGATCTGGCCCGTCGCATGGGCCTCCACGAGCGCATACAGCGCCCCGGTGATCAGCAGCCCGATCACTGTGGGCGGCATGGCTTTTAGCAGGTGCTGCTTTTGCGCCTCGACGTA
>DATGFK010000635.1:0-4250 GCA_035309185.1 Aggregatilineales bacterium | reverse complement strand
ACAAAATTGTCCGCGCCTTCGATCCCCGCGCAAATTTCTTCCCACCATTGGGTTGAATAGTCAATATCCCGCCAATCCACCCAGGCGTCACGGTGCTGACTGTTCAATATGTCGAACAGTTGGCGAATGAACTCCGCGTCTTGCCGCGAGTAGGAGATGAAAACATCCGTCATAGTGCCCCCAGTGCGCCTGTTGTGCCGTGGTCAATTATAGCATTCCCCGTTCAGAACAACGGAGAAGGCCGATTTTAGATTCCTCAAATGAATGCGTATTATCTCATTGGTTTCAGGTTTTGATCGCCTCCGCCTTGGAGTAGAATTGGGACAAGCATCGTGGCTCGAAGGGACTAATGACGATGAATTCCGAACTCCCGTCCGGCGTGGTCACGTTTCTGTTTACCGACATCGAACGCAGTACCCAACTCTGGGAACATTACCCGGAGGCCATGAAAAGCGCACTCGCGCGGCACGACGAGATTTTGCGCAAGGCCATTGAAGCGCATCACGGTGTCTATGTAAAGACGACCGGCGATGGATGTCACGCTGTATTTGCCAAGGCAGAAGACGGCATCTGGGCAGCCTGTGATGCGCAGCGGGCACTTTGTGCTGAATCCTGGCCTGAAATCGCGCCAGACGCGGTGCGGGTGCGGATGGGGCTGCATACTGGAGATGCCGAGCTGCGCGCTGGCGACTATTTTGGGCCGACACTGAACCGTATCGCACGCTTGCTATCTACCGGCTACGGCGGGCAGATCCTGCTATCTCGCGCGACTGCCGAGCTTGCCGCCGGGAAGTTGGGCGAGGGGCTGGCACTGCTTGACCTCGGTGAACACCGCCTTAAAGACCTGGTACGCTCGGAGCGAGTTTACCAGCTTGCGATTCCCGGCCTACCTGGCACTTTCCCGCCGATCAAGTCGCTCGACGCGTTTCCTAACAACTTGCCCATCCAGTTAACAAGCTTCATTGGCCGTGAGCGCGAGTTGGCTGAAGCAAACCGCCTGCTCAGTACGACGCATCTGCTCACCCTGATCGGCCCCGGCGGGACGGGCAAGACCCGCCTGTCGCTGCAAATCGCGGCGGAGCAGTTACACAGCTTTGCCGACGGCGCCTGGCTGCTGGAACTGGCGCCGCTTTCCGACCCGTCGCAGATCGTCCCTACCCTTGCTGCGCTGTTCAGCCTGCGCGAAGTGCAGGGCGTGCCGCTGATTGGACTGCTGATGGCCTACCTGCGCGATAAACACCTGCTGCTGATCCTGGACAACTGCGAACATCTGGTAGAAGCCTGCGCGGGGCTTGCCGACGATCTCCTGCGTGCCTGCCCGAATTTGAAGATCATCGCCAGCAGCCGCGAGGCGCTGGGCATCGCGGGCGAAAGCGTTTATCGCGTGCCCTCGCTTACGCTTCCGGATGAAACACAGGTGAAGAAAGCTGGGCCTGCCGAACTCTTGAATTGCGAATCCGCCCAGCTTTTCGTGGAACGTGCCCGTGCCGTGCAGAGTGCCTTCACGGTAGGTGCGCGCAATGCGCACGCCATCGCTCAAATCTGCCAGCGCCTGGACGGAATCCCGCTGGCACTTGAACTGGCGGCGGCGCGGGTCGCGGTCTTCTCGCCGGAGCAGATCGCTACGCGCCTGGGGGATCGTTTTATGTTGCTGACGGGTGGCAGCCGCACGGCCCTGCCCCGCCAGCAAACGCTGCGCGCCCTGATCGATTGGAGCTATGACCTGCTCTCCGAGCCAGAACAGGGTTTATTGCGGCGTCTTTCCGTATTTGCCGGAGGATGGACGTTCGAGGCAGCAGAGGCCGTATGCAGTGACCTCGACGTGTTTTCCTGGCTGCCGCAACTGGTCAATAAGTCGCTGGTGACCGTGGACGATTCCGGCCCTGAAACGCGCTATCGCCTGCTGGAAACGATCCGGCAATACGCTCGTGACCGTCTGTTCGAGGCGAACGAAGCGGCTGCGGCACGCGATCAGCATCTGCACTACTTTCTCACTTTTACCGCACAAGCCGACGAAGGCATTCGCGGTCCGGACAATTTCACCTGGTTGGATCGCCCGGGGATTGAAGTTGATTTAGCCTGGTTAGATCGCGTGGAGATTGAAGCGGATAACGTGCGTGCGGCGTTGGAATGGGGCCTCGAACAGCATCCCGAAGAAACGCTTGACCTGGCAAACCACATGGGAAGGTATTGGACCGTTCGAGGAGATGGGGGCCTTAATCCTCAGACGGGCTGGCTTCAAGGGCTTGTTGCACGGGTAGGTGCTTTGCCACCAGTCGAGGGTGAGGCCGCCCGGAAACGAATCAGAGCCAGGTCGTTTGGCCTCTCGAACGCAGCCTTTATCCTGATCCGGCTGGGCGACAGTACTACGGGGCAGGTACTGGCTGACGAGGCAATTGCCCTGGCTCGCCAGGCGGACGAGCCAGAAGTGCTTGGCGCGGCGCTGACAATGTATATCCTTTCTTCGCGCTTTTTGGGGGATATAGCCGGAGCAAGGCGGGCGATAGAAGAAGCCAGCATGGTGGCACATCAATTGCGAGATAAAACCTATATCGCTATGAGCCTGGTCGCTCGTGCCTGGATCGAAAGCGGAGGGGGAGATTCGGTTCGGTTGCAAGCGCTCCTGGACGAGGCACGCAGTATGGCCAACGAAATCAGGGGCACAGGGACGTATAGTTTTTTGTTCAGTTTTTCCCAGTTAGCTCGCATTACTGGCAATCTAGATGAGGCTCGCACCTATATCCAGAAAGCTACGGCTTTCCTGCCTCAGTTCAAGAGCAAACAGAATGACGCGATGATTTACAGCGAATTGGCCCATCTCGAACGACAGGCTGGCAACTGGCAGGCCGCGAGAGATGGTTACCGCGATACGATCCTGCGCTGGAAAGACCTCGGCCATCGCGCAGCAGTCGCCAACCAGCTTGAATGCTTCGCCTTCGTCGCCCGCGCTCAAGATCAACCGGAACGTGCCGCTCGGCTGCTGGGCGCGGCGGAAACCCTGCGGGCTGAGATCGGTGCGCCCATGACCGATTACGAGCGAGCTGAATACGACGTGGAGGTCACGGCGCTTCACAGCACATTGGATAAGCCCACATTTGAGGCGGCGTGGGCTGCTGGCTCGGCGATGACGCCGGATGATGCGGTTGGCTATGCGATTCAGTAGGGTTGAGCAGGTAACGACTATGGATCACGATTAAGCCGACATTCCTCGGCCAGCAATTAGCTGAGTCCTTACTCCATGTCGAATTTTCCGTCGTTTCTTCCAGCTAGGCCGATGGTCGCGGTCGACAAATACAACTACACATTGGGCAACCGCTTTAGCACCTACGCCACCTATTGGATTTGGCAGGGCATTACGCGCGCCCTGGCCCAAAAAACGCGCCTCGTTCGGGTGCCGACTTACATCACCGAGCGTATTAGCCGCATGTACCGCACGGCGCAGCTCCTTGAACAAGAATTGGGACGGCGCCCTATCGTTCAGGAAGTTGCTGCCAAAATGGAACTATCCGTTGAGGACGTGCTGAAGCTGATGGTCAACAGCCAGGATACCCTCGCCCTTGAACAGCCCGTCGGCAGCGAAGACAACGAGATCGGCGACCTCATCGAGGATACGCAGTCGCCCAACCCCGTTGAGTCGGCCACGCAGAACCTTCTACGGCGCGATGTCGAGAAAATCCTCTCGAAACTGCCTGAACGACAACGCGGGGTAAGGCCGGGATTCGGAAAAAATACTATCACAGCGCCTCGCTGAACCAGTCAGGGAGAGGATTTATTCCTAAAAACCGATAAGAGTTTGAGGCAATTGCAACAGTTCAACTTGCAAAAACCTGTTAATGAATTTTTGGACTCGGAGTGCAGCGAAAGGATCGTCTGTTTGAGCCAATTTGATTTTTACAATCTTTTACGACCAGACCTACTCGATTAAGTGATTCTCCATAACTTCGAACATTTGGCATCATCAGACGAAAACCCCGCTATTATCATGTCATCCTAATCTTCTTTATCGGAATGAATTGTTTCCCGCTCGTTTTCGCCGATTCACCACTTGTAAAAATGCGTCAATGCAACTCTGTCGGGTCAAGTTGCAGCAACGCTTGTATCTGCTCACCCATGAGTTTCGAGAGAATCTTGATGGTTGAGTTGTTGGGGTAT
The DNA here is from genome assembly GCA_035309185.1 of Aggregatilineales bacterium. Lineage (GTDB taxonomy): Bacteria > Chloroflexota > Anaerolineae > Aggregatilineales > UBA2796 > DATGFK01. The sequence continues at coordinate 98 of DATGFK010000635.1, read as the reverse complement.
GGCCGTTGTTGGCATCAATTACACACTTGCGCGCCGTGATAGTGCCTTGTTTTGAAAACTCGCATATATCGAGCGACCCATATATAAAACACCAATAG
>DATGFK010000634.1:0-3487 GCA_035309185.1 Aggregatilineales bacterium | reverse complement strand
GGCAAGAAGGGCGACACCGTGATCGAGCGTGACGAGCCGATTCGCCCGGACACGACTCTAGAGGCACTGGCAAGCCTCAAACCAGCTTTCGAGAAAGACGGGCGAGTCACGGCAGGTAACGCGCCCGGCCTTAATGACGGCGCGGCGGCGGTTGTCCTGGTACGCCGCGACTATGCCGAAAAGCACGGCCTGACTCCGTTGGCTAAGGTTGTTGGCTACGGGCAAGCCGCCCTGCATCCGCAATGGCTGTTCTACGCGCCCGTCAAAGCGATCCCGGTAGCGCTGGAACGGGCAGGCTGGACGATGGAAGACGTGGATCTGTTCGAGATCAACGAAGCGTTCGCCGCGCAAGTCCTGGCCGATCTACGCGGCCTGGAACGCGATGGGCACAAGCTGCCTATTGAGAAGTTGAACGTCAATGGCGGCGCGATTGCCCTGGGCCACCCGGTCGGAGCCAGCGGTGCGCGCGTGCTGATCACACTGCTGTATGCGCTAAAGGATCGTGGACTGAAGCGAGGCGTCGCATCGCTGTGCCTGGGCGGGGCAGAAGCCGTGGCTACCGCCATTGAGGTGGAATAGCATGAGGTTAGAAGTGGGACAGCGCGCCAGCCGCACCCGGAAGGTCAGCGCAGAAGACATTGAACTGTTCGCCCGTGCGTCCGGCGATACCAATCCGATCCACCTGGACGAATCTTACGCGGCGACCACGCAATTCAAACACCGGATCGCACACGGCATGTTGACGGCCAGTTTCATCTCCGCTGTCCTGGCCTCCGATCTGCCGGGGCCGGGCGGCATTTATCTCGGCCAGGACTTGAAATTCAAAGCGCCGGTTTTTATCGGCGACGAGATTACCACCACGGTGGAAGTGATTAAGTACCGCGAGGATAGGCGGATTGCCACTTGCCAAACGACCTGCACCAACCAGGATGGCAAAGTAGTGATTGAGGGCGAGGCTGTGATTCTTGCCCCTCCCGGCGAGTGAAAGAATTCTCCTGGCGACACCACTGGCGACAATTGTAGGGCCGTGCAAAAATTGTGTTCCTCGCGATGGGAATGAGTTGTTGCCAGGAGTACGCAAATAAACATGCTGATGCGACGCTTGCTCGTTAAGTTTAGGACTGTAAGGAGAATATTGGCTCTGGTCGCTATGAGCCTTGGATTGATCTCATTCGGCTTGCCCGCTACCGCTAGTACGGCGGCGCCTACTCCGCCGCCAACGCAGCCTGCCACGCAAGGCTCCATCGTTTTCGTGGACGACGAAACAGGATTGCCCCAAATGCTGGTGATGCAGCCGGACGGCGGCACCAGTGCCAGCGCGTTGACCAACGGCCTCGCCAGCGATCATGGCCCCGCGAATATATCCCCGGTGTGGTCGCCAGATGCGCAGGAGATCGCCTTCGTCTCATGTGCTAAAGATGGCACCAACTGCTACCTGTATGTCATGAATAACGACGGATCGCTAGTCAGACAGATCACCAAAAAGACGGAAGAATATGGCGGCGTATCGTGGTCGCCGGATGGCAAGACGCTCGTGTATGCTTCACGCTTTGACCCCGGCGGCTTCCCGAACCTGTACACCATCCCATCCGACGGCTCGGCGGATCCTCAGCAGCTTGGTACCGATGATCTTTCTGGCTGGTGGCCGTCCTGGTCGCCCGATGGCAAACTGATCGCCTATCAGGCCGTGGGGGGCGGCAACACGACCATCAACGTCGTGAATGCCGATGGCACGAATTCACAGGCCCTTACGGGCGCGGCGGGGGTAATTGATCTGGATCCGGTCTGGTCGCCCGATGAAAAATCCATTGCATTCATACGCGGGTCAAATAACAAATACGCGGTGTACATGATGGATGCCGACGGTAAGAACCAGAAACGGCTGACCGACCTTTTCCCCGATCCCAATCCTAAGGCCACTGAAGCGCTTAAACTGCCCGCATTGGCCTGGTCGCCCGACGGTAGCTCGATTGTATTCAACACGCACAAAACAGCGAAATGGGAATTGGATCGCGTAGACGTAAAAAATCCCCTCAACGTGCATCGAATCTTAATTGTCAGCGCCGTCGCCTACTCTCCGTCCTGGACGAGCTGGCAACCGTAAGATCGAATATTAGCCCCAGACGGCTAGTCCTTAACGATGTCAAATGGCAGTAATCCGTGAAGCATTCTTCGCTTACAAAATGTATCTGCTATACTGACCGGAACCAATTGCCACATCGGGAAGGAAGCAACGATGCTCAAAGACACGCAGCTCATCGGCAATCGCTACCGCCTCGTCGAACGCATCGGCAGAGGCGGAATGGGCGAGGTTTATGAAGCCTTAGATCGGCTGACAGGTCAGAGCGTTGCATTGAAGCGGGTCGCGGTTGACAGCGAAAAATCTACCGCCTCGTCGAAAAATGCTTCCCGCGATTTTCGGCTGGCGCTGGCTCAGGAATTTCGTACGCTGGCAAGTTTGCGGCATCCGAACATCATCAGTGTTCTTGATTATGGCTTTGACGCGGCTCGTCAGCCGTTTTTCACGTTGGAACTCCTGCATAATGCCCAGCCGATAGTCCGCTACGCCGCAAACGAGGAATTCCCCCGCCAACTTGAGTTGTTAGTGCAAATGCTGCACGCGCTTGCCTATCTGCACCGGCGTGGAATCGTCCATCGCGATGTGAAACCCGACAATGTTATGGTCGTTGCAGACCAGGTGAAAGTGCTCGATTTCGGGTTAGCAATTGCGCGTGAACACACTGAAGATTCATCTGCCACCGTCGGAACAATCGCTTACATGGCTCCCGAGGTGCTACAAAGTGAGCCAACAAGCGAAGCATCAGATTTGTACGCAGTGGGCGTGATCTCTTATGAACTATTCGGCGGAAAGCACCCTTTCCATACCGAAAGCCTGAGCACCCTCCTTCAAGAGGTCTTGCTTACCGTCCCTGATACGCAACCGCTGCTTGTTGATGACTCTCTTAAGTCTATCGTGAGCAAATTACTGGCAAAAAAACCGGAACAGCGCCCGGCAACCGCTAACGATGTCATTCAGATGTTCATCGACTCGGGGCACTACCCGCCACGCCCTGAGGCGGTCAGTATCCGAGAAAGCTACTTGCAAGCGGCGCGTTTCGTAGGCCGGGAGCCAGAGTTACAGCGATTATCCGCCTCACTCAGCGGGCTACTTAATGGAGTGGGCGAAAGCTGGCTGATCGCCGGTGAGAGCGGCATTGGCAAATCTCGATTGCTGGACGAGATACGCACGCAGGCAGTTGTGAACGGCGTGCTTGTCCTGCGTGGTCAGGCTATCAGCGAAGGCGGGAGGCCCTATGAACTGTGGCGGGAGGCGCTGCGACTGCTTTCTTTGCAGGGTGAGATCGATGACGACGATGCCATGATTTTGAGATCGTTAATTCCAGATTTGCCCGCGCTGCTTGGACGCTATATTCCCGACACGCCGCCCCAAACGCCACCGGAGCGCCTGATGGTTGCCATTGAACAG
>DATGFK010000633.1:0-6221 GCA_035309185.1 Aggregatilineales bacterium | reverse complement strand
TACTGCTGGTCGTTACGAACTGTGTCTGGAACGCTGCAAATTCATCGCGACCCAGCAGCCCGGTTATCCTGGCATGGCCGCCTGCATCAACAGCGCGCAGATTGCCCTAAGCGCCACCCCAACACCGACAACGCTTCCGCTTGGCCCGACTCCGACACATTCGCCCACGGCTCCACGAAGCACGACGCCTGGCCCCTCACCGACGGCAACGACCAGTGGTGGGTTCTCGCGTGAAGATCTGTTTGTGCGTGGGCAGGAAGCCTTCCGTACCGACGATTATGAGAACGCAATGAAATGGCTGGAAGCTCTACGCGGCCTCGATCCGGATTACCAGCGTTCACAGGTCGAGGACATGCTCATGACGACCTATGACGCGCTGGGGAAAACTTACGAGAACGCGGGCCAATTAAGCGAGATGATCTTCGTCATCCAGAAGGGTGAAGCCATCCGGCCTTTCCCTACCGGGAGCAGTTGGGACTTTACCGTCAATGTGGCACAGCTTTACCTGGATGCCCGGAACTACCTGGTCGCGGGCAATATTAAGAATGCGGATAGTGTCTTTGCACGTTTGATGGGGATGGATCCGACATTTATGGACACAAGAACTTTGGCGTGTAAAGCGTTCGCCGAGGCGGGCGACAGCGCATTGAGCGCCAAGTATAAGTGCTGAGCGATGCGCCTACCTCAGCGTGCCGCAGCTATCCCGGATAATCAACTCGGTAGGCAGCACCACCCGATGCGCCGATGTAACATTTCCCGCGATCAGGTCAATCAGGGTGCGGACGGCGACAATCCCCAGTTCGCGGATCGGTTGGCGAATGGTGGACAAGGTCGGCATTGTCTGTGACGACGAGGGCAGATCGTCAAAACCGATGATGGCAACATCCTGTGGAATTGCCAGCCCACGCTCCAAAAAGGCGTGCATGGCGCCGGTAGCAACGGTATCGTTCGCGGCAAAAACGGCGTCCACGCCAAGTCCTTCCAGGCGACGGGCAGCCAGGTAGCCGTCGTCCTCGCTGAACCCCCCCTCGACCAGCAAGGCTGGATCGTAAGGTAGACGGCTGGCCTCCAGGGCCAGTCGGTATCCATGAGCACGCTCGCGGGCGGAGATCACCTTCAAGTCACCTGAAATGTGCGCAATTCGTCGTCGTCCCAGACGAACAAGATGTTCTGTCGCCGTGCGGGCCGCCACAACATTATCCACGTCCACTGTACAAACGTCAGGCAGCTCTGAACGCCCGATCAGGACGAACGGCATTTTGCGTTCGAGCAAGCGCCGTGGGAGGCTATCACCGTCAATTGACGACACAATCAGGGCGCCATCCATCATCTTATAGCCCAGGATACGCCGATAGGTCCGTTCAGTCTCTTCTGGCGTGACCCCTGCCCACAGGGACATGGCATAATCCGTTTGAATGATCGCCGCCGAAATCCCTTCAAAGAGGATGGGGTAAAATGGGTTGGTAAAGATAGACCCCAGGCCCTCCGGCGCGATGACCCCAAGCACCTCTGTCCGCTGCTTGACCAGCATCCGCGCGGCGGCATTGGGCTGAAAGCCCTCACGCTCGATCACAGCCAGGACACGCTGGCGCACATCATCCCGGACGTGAGGGTAGTTATTGATGACACGAGAGACGGTAGCGCGCGAAACGCCTGCCATCTCCGCTATTTGTTCAAGATTCATTGCAAATCCTACAACGTCGGCCCTTTATCTGCGCTATTTGCCTTATCCGCCACTGGACGCATCCCAAAACATTCTTATCGAGGATAAGCAACGTAGAGCGCTCTCAATAAACTATAGTTTATAGCAAACAGCGGAATCGGCAAGCAATATTCTTCAAGATTGGTGGGAACTGCACAAGACATGTGAAACGATGTACCATCAAGCAATGCTGGAATAACATCCGGCATAGCCTTCAGAGAACAGGAGCGAAACTGATGCCAACCATCCATACGCTAAATCCTGAACGTGTGACACTGCACGGTCACTTCTCGCGCGATCTCCATCCAGTCTTAACTATCGCCCCCGGCGACACGGTGCGCTTTCGTTGCCTGGACTCTGGCTGGGGCCTTGAGCCTTATAATGGCCTGACGCCTGAGCGGAAGGAGTTCCCAGGCCGTGACCCGATCCTGGATAACGGCCATGCCCTCACGGGACCAGTCGCTATTCGCGGCGCGCAACCGGGTATGACCCTCGCCGTGCGAATTGACGCGATCCAGGTTGGGGCGTGGGGCGCAACGATGGCTGGCGGCTGGCGCACGCCCTGGAATGATCGGCTCGGTGTGAGCGAGACAGGCATTATTCATACCTGGACATTCAACCATGAGGCGCGGACGGCGACGAACCAGCACGGGCATACCGTTGCCATTCGGCCCTTCATGGGCGTTTACGGGATGCCTCCGGCCATGCCCGGCGTCCATTCGACTCAGCCGCCCCGCGCGACGGGCGGAAATATTGACTGTAAGGAACTGATCGTGGGAAGCACTTTGTATTTACCCATTGAGGTTGAAGGCGGGCTGTTCAGCACCGGCGATGGTCACGCCGTACAGGGTGACGGGGAAATCTCGGTGACGGCCATTGAATGCCCCGTTGACCGCGTAGACCTGACCTTCGATTTACTGGATAACATGCCATTGGCCGGGCCAATTGCCAATACGCCAGTGGGCTGGATCACGATGGGCTTTCACGAAAACCTGGACGAAGCTGCCGTGATCGCCGTCGAACAAATGCTTGTCCTGCTCAAGCGGCTACACCACCTGGATCGGCTGGACGCCCTGGCCCTCGCCAGCTTGACAGTTGATTTACACGTGACCCAGGTCGTCAATGGGACGCGAGGAATCCATGCAATCCTGCCGCATGGGGCCATCCGCTAGGATGGGTTCAAGACGCTCGTCAGAACATTCAGGAAAGTTTTGACCCTGATCGGTTTGCGCACAAATGCACTAAAACCAGCCTCCTGGGCGCGGCGTTCCACCTCATCCGAATAATACGCGGTGATCGCGACGACAGGCGTCTGCTTCAGAGTCGGGTTAGAGCGCAACTTCTGAAGCAGATCCCAGCCGTCCGGGTGGGGCATGGAAAGATCAACGATAACCATTGTAGGCTGCACCTTTTCCAGAAGGCTCAAGCCCTGGCTACCGTTTGCCGCATCGAAGACCTCAACACCGCTTGCAGTTAACATGTCGTGGACTAATTTCAAGCTGTCTGGCTCATCGTCCACGAGGATCACTTTCCAATTTGAGGGATTATTCATGGTTGATTTGCTCGGTGATTTCAGATTTTGTGATTGGCGCAGCATTGGCTGCGTCTGTGCCAGGATTCATAGTCTCGCTATTTGTCAATCGGGCCGTGAAGGACACCACAGAACGCTTCAAATCGTTGAGAACCTCTCTGACCCGAAAGGGCTTCGTGATATAGGCATCAAAACCAGCGGTGTGTACGCGCTCGGCATCATCTGGCATGGCTAAAGCGGTCAGGGCAACAATCGGCACGCCGCGCAATTCCGGGCGGAGGCGCAGTCGGCGCTGGACTTCCCAGCCGTCAAGCGACGGCATCCCAAGGTCGAGCAGGATAAAGTTGGGCTGAAAGGTGTCCACCAGCGCCAACCCTTCCAGGCCATCCTTGGCCCTGGAGGTCGTAGCGCCGCTGTAGTCCAACAGGTCGGCAATCAGGTTAAGATTGTCCGCTTCATCATCCACAACAAGCACGCGCCACGTCGCGATGTCAGGTGTCAATTCCACGGCCTACGCTCCTACACTTTCGCTGACGGGCGTCTCAGCGTTGATCAGGGGCAACTGCACGGTAAACTTGCTGCCCTTGCCGACTTCGCTTTCGACCTGGATTGTACCCCCCATTAACTGGGCCAATTTGCGCACGATTGCCAGGCCCAGGCCCGTCCCGCCATATTCGCGCTGCGGCGATCCATCTACCTGCCGGAATTCGTCAAAGATGTATTCGAGGGCGTGGGCTGGAATGCCAATTCCGGTATCCGTTACTTCCATGCGCCAGCGCTCTGCGCCGTTGCGCGCAAAAGCCACCTTGATGCTGCCTTCCTTCGTAAAGCGGATCGCGTTGCCGATCAGGTTGGTTAGTATCTGTTCCAGGCGTTGTACGTCACCTTCCAGGCGCAGCGGTAGGCTCGGATCCATGAAGGTTTCAAATTTTACATCTTTCTGGTCGGCGAGGCCTTGAGTTCGAACACGTACACCTTCCAGCAGTTCGGCGGGTGCAAACGGCTTACGCAACAGTTCGACACGCGCCGCCTCGATTTTGGAGAGGTCGAGCACGTCGTTGATAAGCGCCAGCAGGCGTTCACCGTTGGAAACCACCCGGTTGAGATAATCGGTCTGTTTGTCGTTCAGATTGTTTGCACTCATCAGCAGAAAATCGGTATAGCCGATGATCGAATTAAGCGGGGTGCGAAGTTCATGGGACATCGTCGCCAGGAATTCGCTCTTTAGCCGGTTTGCTTCTTCGGCTTGTTTTTGGGCGCGGCTCAGTTCCAGATTCGTGTGGAGCAGCGTGTTGTTTTGCGCCTCGATCTGCTGCGCAGCGCGCTTGATTTCGCTGATCTCATGCAACAGGAACAATCGGCCCGTCAGTTCACCCCGGCTGTTGGTCAGTGGCGTAATGCGAAGCTGGAAGGAACGTGGCTGCCCCTGGCTGTCGAGGCTGATTTCGGCACGCTCCTCATTGACATTGCGAAAGTGCTCCACCAGATCACTGAATCTGACCAGGACTTCGCCAGCCATTTTCCCAATCGCCAGGCTGCTCGACGACAGGCCGATGATGTCCAGCGCAGTCCGATTAATGTCCACGATATGATTCTGGGCGTCCAGCACCACCACCGCGTCGCTCATGCGTTCAAAAACAATGTCACGCGCGATAGGCGTAATGTCGAACAGATGGAAGCGGAACAGGCTCCAGAATAACACGAAGCAGGTCACGGTGAAGGCGAATGGTGTCAAATCGAGGTCGCGAAACGGACTTAGGTTGAATATCGTGAGGGCATTGGCAACCCACGGGATGAATGCACCGATCAGCAGCGTGAAGACCTGCCCACGAAACAGCGCTCTGGACCGTACAAAACTCCAGATCAGGAATGCGTTGGCAACCAGGAGCAGTCCATAACTATAGACTGCGTGGACCCAGAAAGCTGGGCCATCAATCGTGGTTAGCACAACAAACCCACCACTGTCGCTCAGTGTGACACTGCTCCAGAACAATTGATGAATACTGTTAGTCCAGATTACGATCTGAGTAAGAATCGGCATGATCGCAAGCAAGACATACGTGCGGCGAGTCAGCCATTTCGCCCGTCCTGTGTAGTGCAAGACAAAAACGAGCCAGCTCAGGGTAACGCTAGTTATCCCAATAAATTCGAGGTTGGTGAACATGCGCTTGGCCGTAAAATCAACCAGGACCAAAGCACCAATCCCTGTCACGATCCATTCCAGTAGCGCCAGACTCAGGGCCATCAAAGCAAGCGCCGCAGGGCGTGATCGCTGCCGCCAACTGGCATAAGCAAGGATTGAAGTAATGAGCGCGGTTAGGACAAGCGGGAAGGTATAGGGAGTGTATTGCACGGTTTTTGTGTTCCCATTAAGGTTCCGATGGAAAGTGCGATGGGCACAGGCAATGGTGCAACCTGCGCGGCTTGCCTGGCGAAGGTCTGAATCTCGCGACCTTCCCCTTGTATTATATATCCGGACGGGCCGATGGTCTATTGTTGTACTAATTTTTTATTTGTCGTTAGAACTATCTGCCATCTGACGGATGTTTACTCGTCATTCTCAAATAGCTTTGTATACAGTTCGCGCTGGCGGGCAATTGCCTCATCGTAGATCGCGCTGGCGGTGGGATTCGGATCGTAACGTGGACCCAGGTGCGGCAGCGCTTCACGGCCGGTTGCCAGGGCAAGAGCGCCCCGGATGGTGGTTTCAGTTTCGGTGGTGGCATAAACTGGCCTGCCCAGCACGTCAGCGATGATTTGCATCCAGGCAGGCGAATGAAGGATCGCCGCGCCGCTGGCGACAAATGCAGCATCTGAGGCCATGAGTGGAGCGAGCCGCCGTGCGATCTGTGCCATGCGGTAGGCTACTGCCTCCAACCCCGCCCGAACGATCTCAGGAGGCGTTGTATTTTGGGTCATACCCAGGATCACGGCCTGCGCGTGTGGATTCCAACCCGGTGCCCGTTCTCCGGCCAGGAAGGGCAGCAC
>DATGFK010000632.1:0-3440 GCA_035309185.1 Aggregatilineales bacterium | reverse complement strand
AAGCATGTGAAGTACCCTTTGAAGTCAGACACGCCGATCCGCATTCCCAAAGCCTTCTGGTGGGAGGGGCCAGCCGGTGGTCGTGTTCTGCACTGGCTCGGTGAACTGTATATCCTGGGCAATTTCCTGGGGTTGTCCAGCGCTCGTGAATTCCACGCCGACAAGACGCGTTATTTCTTCGAAGCGGATCATAGTAGCGTTGACGAGATGTACGCCATCGCGCAACGTGAAGTGCCCGCCTATATTGAACGGCTGCGGGCCGGAGCTTATCCATATGATGCAGTACTCATTCAAACGGCGGGCTATAACGTCGACAATTCGCCACCAGACATCCGCTGGTGCGAGCTTATTGCCCGCTGGAACTCAGATAACCATACGATTCGCTTGCGCACGGCAACGATAAGCGAATGGTTCGAGAAAGTGCAGAGCTGGAACACACAGGCGCTCCCGACACATCGAACCGCCTGGCCGGATCACTGGGCGCACGGCCTGGGTTCGGCTACTGCCCGTATTGCCCAGGCGCGCAGCACGCAGCGCAGGCGAGCCGCGGTAGACAGGTTGGTTGAAGCGTCGCATTCAGCCGAGGCGCGAGCGTTGCTAGATAGGGCCTTTGAACAGGAATTGTTTTCTCTCGAACACACTTTCAATGCCTGGTCAACAACTGCGCGCCCATACGCCGCAGCCAACGACTTCTTGCAAACAGCTAAAGAGTTGACATTTCATCGGGCCGACCTGTACCTAGAAGAAGCAACGGGCATAGCCTTGCGAAGCTGTGTACCAGCTTCTCCGAACGCGTCGAGACTGTATATCCCTGCAAGCAAGGAGGACGGTACTCTGCGGATAGTCCATTTCACCGCGGGCGATCTTGTCCTTTCACCAGAAACACAATCGCTCGTTGCCAGCGATGGACAAATGTATGCTTTCCAGAGTGATATGGACAACTCTTCCCAATTCATTGGGGTATTGCCAACCTCTGACGATCGGACCCACGATCACGCCAATCTGACTAGTTTCAGCCTGTCCTCGACTCCTCCCTACCATAAGGCGAGAGATATGCACGGACCCGGTGCGCCGCACCTTGAAACGGCTGCATGGCAGATCGAAGTCGATCCCTTGTCCGGCGGTCTGCGCAGCCTGCGCGACCGCGCGAGCGATTATGAATGGGCCAATACAGAGCATGAATATGTCTTCGGGCAATTCGTCCATGAAGCGGTTGTGCATCCATTTGGGCGAGAAGCTGTTGGCAACCTGGCTCGTTATGTAGCGCTCGACATGGCAAGTGAAGAAGCCCGTCAAGCGTTTTCAGACAGCATCGTGTTTTCAAGAACCCGCCTAACCATGCAAGGACAGGCCAAATATGTGAACGGTTCTGTGTTCGATGCTATTGAGATGTCGGGTGAACACGAACACGCAGGAGAGTTAAGGCTAACCTGGCGCGCATACCATGAAACGCCTGTTGTCGAGCTGGTTGTGGATTGGGATAAACGCTGGGAGAAATTGCCGGAAGCCGCGTATGTTGCCTTTCCCTTCCGAGTTGCCGAGGGTCACCTCAGTTTAGAGACAGGTGGCGGTTTTTTCAACCCTGGCAGCCACAGTGCAGAGGGTCAGTTGCCTGGGACATGTGCCACGTATTACACCATTCAGGAAGCAGCGCGGATTTCAAGCAACTACCATGATATAGTTTGGTCGCCTCTAGATGCGCCGCTCGTGATGACTAACGAGATCAATTACAATCGTTGGGAAGCCACTATGCCCCGCCCATGGAATGGTTTCATTGCATCCATGCCTGTCAATCATTACTGGCATACGAACTTTGCAACCAGCCAGCGTGGATTCATCCGTATACGCTACCGATTTATAAGCTTACAAGGGCACACAAATGTCAATACAGCTAATCGTATTGCCCAGCCTGTCAACGCCTATGGTTGGCATTGAAAACTACTGCGTCGTGTTCTTTGTTTGATGGACATATCTGCTTCAAGGAAACCTGATAGGTACGTTAAGCAGGCCGACGCGCCCAAAGTATTTTAGTAGCAATTTATCTGACAACCACGACAATACTGCCAAACCACATTTTGTGAGGCTTTACCCGAATTGATTGATCTTTTTGGAAGTCGATCAATGCACTTTTCGCGCCGTTTAGCTCGACAAATTATCGTTGGACATCGTGCAGAACGGAATGGCCTGATTCAAAATGGAGCATGAAATCCTATGATATTGGCTGGCGGTGTAGACGGCGGTGGGACACAGACTCGCTGTCTTGCGATCGATGAGCACGGAAACATCATCGGGATTGGTGTGAGCGGCTCCTCAAAGCCGGATGCTGTCGACCCAGAGGCGGGGCGCGCCCACCTTCTTCAGGCGATTCTGTCTGCCACTCAGCACTGCGGAGGGCCGCAGGCGCTTGACACGCTGTTTGTTGGCATAGGTGGCGTAGTATCCGAGCTGGATCGTAAGGTTGTCGACCAGATGCTTGACGGGCTGACACTGAAACCGGGTATCCCTATCGGAATCGATCACGACATCCGTATTGCCCTGGTAGGCGGAACCGCGGGACAGCCGGGAATCGCCTTGATCGTGGGAACAGGCTCGTCGTGTTATGGATACAATGCCGCTGGCGAGTCATGGCGCTGTGGTGGCTGGGGATACATTCTGGATGATCTGGGCAGCGCTTTTTACCTCGGACAGCAGGCGCTCATGGCGGTTGTGCGCGCCTATGATGGGCGCGGCGCTCAGACGGCCCTAACCGAGCCGATCCTGGACGCACTTGGCGTGCATGACCTCAACGAGGTGATGCACCAAATTTATTATCCCCGGCTCGATTATGCGGGAATAGCCGCCCTCGCGCCCCTTGTGACAGCAAACGCCGAATCCGACCCGATTGCGCACGCGATCATCGCGCAAGGATGCGCAGCACTGGCTGACATGGTCAAAACGACGGCGCACTACCTCGATCTTCCTGACAATACGCCGATTATCCCTGTAGGTAGCCTGGCAGTCGTGAGCCAAGTCTTCCGCCAGATGCTAGATCAAGCAATTCTTCGAGAACTACCCCAGGCACAGATTGTCCTGCCGATTGCCCCGCCAGTAGCAGGTGCAGCGTTTCTAGCTTTGCAGCAAAAAGGCTTCACTCTGAACGTCCAGGCGTTGAGCCGATTGAAAGACGCGTTGGTTGGTCTTATATAGCTATTGTTCGCTACTATTTTGAGGACCAGAATCATGCGAAGTCCTGTTGGAGAGGTTCACGCGCACACCGCGCCAGGTGTCTACGATCTGTATCCTAGCTATCCTATCCCAGAGGGTCAAATTCGAACCGGATATGAGGCAGTCGCCAGTGTGATCGGTACGGCGCTCCAGCAGGGCGCACGGCACGTTGCCGTCGATGGGTTCGGCGGGACATTATGGGAAGCTTTCCAGGAGACGCTGGAGAAGCTTCTACA
>DATGFK010000631.1:0-2593 GCA_035309185.1 Aggregatilineales bacterium | reverse complement strand
AGCGCCTGATCGTTCCACCGCGTGAATGTCCCCGGCCACGGATCGAAAGCGCGCACCTGCCGCTCGATGTTCTCGGCGCTTTGAGTCCAATCAATGTGTCCCTCGTCTTTTTTGAGCATGGGTGCGTAAGTCTGCTGGCTTTCATCCTGTGGCTTCGGGGCGATCTCGCCCCGCAAGTATGCCCTCAGAGTCTCGACAAGCAGGGGTCCGCCCAGGTCGGCCAGCTTATCATGTAGAGTCAGACCCGTATCATCCGGCAATATGGGGATCGCGCGCTGTGAGAGCATTGGCCCTGTATCCAGTCCTGCCTCCATAACCATGATCGTGATTCCCGTCTGTATATCCCCGGCGCGAATAGAAGCCTGGATCGGCGCTGCGCCACGCCAGCGTGGAAGCAGCGAAGCATGAACGTTGATACAACCGAAGCGGGGCAGGTCAAGCACGTTCTGGCGCAGGATCTGTCCGAAGGCAGCCACGACGATGATCTCCGGTTCTAGGGCCTGTAACTGTTCAAATGCGCCCGGCTCCCGTAGTTTTTCGGGTTGAATGACCGCAATGCCAGCCGCCACCGCAAGCTGCTTAACCGGCGACTGCTGCAATGCTTTGCCACGCCCCGACGGACGATCAGGCTGCGTCACGACCCCGACCACCGTAAAGTCAAGCGTATCGAGCAGCGCTCGTAACGGTGGAACGGCGAAATCTGGCGTTCCCATGAATACCACGCGCGTCATGGCGTATCCCTTTCTGGCCTTCTACACTCCCTAAACGATAACTTGGAAGGCCCATCGCAATAAAATCTGCATGATACCGCTGGCGAACGGTGGTTTGCGCGTTTTAGCCAGAGGCTTTTCTTCGAGCCAATCAGAAACTTGAATAATATTAAGAGCGCAACAAGGATGCGCTGCAAATCAAGTCACTCGCTTTCCCCATCGAGCAGGAGGCCCTAATACGGAAATCCAAAACCTCACTCCTTTGTCCCCTCTGCATGATATAGAGAGGTAAAGTGTGAGGTTGGGTACGGCCCATTATCAGTTGTACGGGCTAAGTTGTCGTAGGCGTTTCACCACTCGTTGGCAATGGCTCGGAAGTATGGACTTCCGGCGCGGCTGGCGTACTTTCCGTTGGGATTTCAGGTGCGGGCGCAATGCCACTGGAGTGACGGGTGCGCATGGCGCGCGCCTTGCTCTGCAACTCCTGGAAAAACTCCGTCTCGACAATCTCTTTGACCTGCTTGGATTGTTTGACGTGATCGATCTCGATCTGCAATTCCTTAATTTGCCGCTGGAGAGTACTTTCGCGCTGGCGCACGGCAATCGCATTCTGAATGGCAATGGATGCCTGCGGGGCAAGTTTGAGCAACTGCCGCTTATTGTCTTCGGTAAAATAATCCGCGGTGTGGTGAATCAAGGCCAGTGTGCCGATCAATTTGTCTCCAATCTGCAGTGGCAAGCCCAGGAATGAGTTGATCACCAGCTTAGCGGATTTGCCAAGCAGTTCAGATTGTTCGCCCTGCGCTGCCCAGCCAAGGGTGGATTTCAGATCAAGCTGTTCGATATGCGGCATGAAGTTAACTGCTTTGGTCGAGGCAATGGTACCAGTCAAGCCCTGCCCAACACGATATTTCCTGCCGGTCATGTTGGTGAAATTCTCTTTGCCCTGCCAGGCTTCGACAACCAGGCGGTCATCCTCAAGCAGTGAGACTTCAGCAGCATCAAAGTCGCACACCTGATGAACAGCAGATAGCACAGCCTGAAGTGTCTTGTCGAAATCTACGTTCGCCGTGATCGTCTGGCCCATGGCGTAGATAGAACGAAGTTCTGCCATGCGGCTTTGCAACGCAACCACCATTTGACCGAACACGTCCACCAGAGCGGAGATTTCCTTCGCACCCATCAGGCTGACATCCTTAAGCGAAGACAGGATGCTGGAGGGATCAATATACTCCTCATCTACCGAGTGTTCAATTTCCGTGGCTGAATGCGCCAACTTGCTCAAAGGACGCGAAATAGCTCGCGCCAGCAGCAGTGAGATGACCAGCACTAAGAAGATCAACGCAACCGCACCGATAGTTACCTGCCGGGTGATGGCAATGGCGGGCGCAATGATCTCGCTGTTCGGCTGCATGACACCCAGGTGCCAGCCAGTAGAAGGGATTGTTGCGAAAGACAAAACCCAGTCGTCGCCGTTGGCACTCTTGTAGCCGCTTAAGCCCTGGCTGTTTTGCAGCATTGTCATGAGTGGAACTGCCATATTGTGGTCTTGGTCTGCCAATTTAATGGTGAGATTGTCTCCAGGTTTCACATTCTTGACCGACTCCTGGAACTGCGGGTGTGCAATGATGTCGCCGTTCGTGTCGACCAGGAAGGCAAAACCCTGTTCCCCGAACTTGAAGTTCAGCACTTGATTCTGGATGTCATTGATCAGGAAGTCATGGGACATCACGCCCATGAATTTATCGCCGTCATAGATCGGGATAGAGTTCGTGACCATAATCCCGGCGCCTGCGGAGTCGTTATAGGGTGCGCTCCATTTTCCGGTTCGCTCAGGATCCTGCGCTGGCGTCACCAGCGTATAGAATGTGTCCTGCGCCTGG
>DATGFK010000630.1:0-2716 GCA_035309185.1 Aggregatilineales bacterium | reverse complement strand
TGGTGACTGTGGTGCAGCGGTTAGCACGTCTGGCTGTGGACCAGAAGATCGTGGGTTCGATTCCCATCAGTCACCCAACTCTATGCTCAGCTCCTTGGTAACACCAGGGAGCTATTTTTTTGCCGGAGCGCATTCGTCAGTCCTGCTAATTGATTGGCGCACTTCTTGGCGCTATCATTCTGCAAAATGATCGTTCTTGGGAGCCATTATGCCTTCACCCGTGCTCGGACGTGCGCCGGGCTTTTATGATCGAAACGCTGCCGAGACTTCCGCAGCCGCATATGTCAGCAGCCTTCTGCAACGCAGTATGCGGCGCTTCGGCTACATACCGGTTGAGACGCCCATCGTAGAATACGTTGACCTGTTCTTGACCAAATCCGGCGACGAAGCCATCAACCGGCTGTTCACCTTTGAGATGTATGGGCGACAACTTTGCCTGCGCCCTGAATTTACGGCCTCGGCGGCGCGCCTTTACATTGAACGCTACCAGCACGAACAGAAGCCTATCCGCTGGCAGTTTTCAGGGCCGATCTTTCGCTATGAAGCGCCGCAGCGCAGCCATTCCCGGCAGTTCACCATGCTGGGCGCTGAACTCATTGGGCCGTCCGGCGTCAGCGGCGATGCGGAGATGATCGGCATGGCCGCACGCGGGCTGTTCGACGCAGGGTTGAAAGACTGGTCACTGGTGATCGGGCACGTGGGACTGGTTGGACAATTACTGGATCGCTTCGACCTGGATCGCCGTACCCGCCGTCTGCTGCTGGGACAGATCGAGAACCTGCGCCGGGCGGATCGCGGACGGGCTTACGTCATCGAACAGCTTGAGCAGCTTTACACGAAACCGAATCCGTTGGAGCGCCTGGAAGAAATTGCGCCAGGCGTAGCGAGTGCAACGCCTCAAACGCCTGAAAACGTCAGCCATGTTTTTGAACTGCTGCTTGAGTCCGCAAATCTCGGAACGACAGGTACAGGCCGCAGCAATGAGGACGTAGCTCGCCGCTTGCTGGCAAAGCAGCGCCGTGCGGAGGGTCGAGACGAGGCCTTGAGAGCGCTCGACTTCCTCGAAAAGCTGGTGCAGATTGAAGGCACGCCTGACGAAGCATTCCCTGCGTTGGAACGGATGCTGCCTGCCGACCCGGCCATTCGCGAGACAGGCGAGTCGCTCCGCGCGACGCTCGATCTGCTGCCGTCGTATGGACTGGCGAGGGAACATACTTTCCTGGAAATGGGCCTGGCGCGCGGCCTCAACTATTACACGGGCATCGTTTTTGAAGGCCATACCAGCGTGGGAGACAGTTCCAGCCAGCTTTTCGGCGGTGGGCGTTACGACGACTTCATTCGTATCCTCGGCGCCGCTCAGGATACCCCCGCCATTGGCTTTGCCTACGGGCTGGAACGGATCTTGCAGGAACTCCAGCGTGTTGACCCGCAAGATACTCCCCCGCTGGTGGATGTCCTGGTCGTGCCGGTAGACGAATCGGATAATGCGGAAGCAGCCCGGATTGCCATGCTGCTGCGGCAGCGGCTCAACGTCGAATTGTTTACTCCGCCCACCCGCAATCTTGCGCAAGCCCTGGCCCATGCAGACCGGCACAGGACACCTTTTGTGGCTATCCTGGGCGAAGCAGAACGGCAGGCAGGCCAGATCAGCGTGCGCGATATGCGGTCAAAAACTCAGTCCAGTTTGCCGCTGGACGATTTGAACTCAGTGGTGGAACGCATCATCCAGGAAATAGAAAAGACCCATGAATGACACTCGCGTAACCCTCGCGCTGCCCAGCAAAGGCGCCATTGCAGAGCCTACACTCGACTTTCTAAAATCGTGCGATCTGCGCGTGATGCAGACCAATCCCCGCCAGTATACTGCGACAATTCCAACTCTACCGAGCGTAGATGTGCTGTTCCAGCGGGTCAACGACATTGTGTACAAGGTCGCGGAAGGCACGATTGACCTGGGCATTACGGGCCTGGATGTGGTCAGCGAGATCGCCGGGGGCCTGGACGATGTGGCTGTGATCAACCATAACTTGCGCTACGGCGCCTGTCAGCTCGTCGTTGCCGTCCCCGAAGCCTGGATTGACGTGGACACGATGGCGGATCTGATGGACGTGGCACTGGACTTCCGGGAAAACAAGCGGCGCAACCTGCGCATTGCTACGAAGTTCACGAACCTGGCCCGTCAATTTCTCCACCAGCACGGCGTCCATCACTTCACGCTGGTTGAGGCAGAAGGGGCCATCGAAGCCGCGCCGACGCTGGGTTATGCCGATGTCATCATTGATTTGAGCGCGACGGGAACCACCCTTCGCGAGAATCACCTGAAATCGGTGAGCGACGGTGTGATCCTGGAATCGAATGCCTGCCTGATCGGCAATTTAGCGCGCCTGCGCGCCTGCGACGAGGCGCTCAATGTCGCGCACAACATGCTCGAAGTGATTGACGCGGCATTGAATGGCCGTAACTACTACCAGTTGACGGCAAATATTCGCGGGCTGTCGGCGGAAAGCGTCGCCCATGCGGTCGCCTTGAACGCCGTAACGCGCGGCTTGCAGGGGCCAACGGTAGCGCCGATCTATGCGGCTAACACGCCCGACAGTGACGACGGACAATGGTACTGCGCAACCATCGTGGTTCCCAGCAAAAATCTGATTGAGGCAGTGACTCACTTGCGCTCCATCGGAGGCACCCAGACAACGGTCATTCCGGCCCGCTACGT
>DATGFK010000629.1:0-5075 GCA_035309185.1 Aggregatilineales bacterium | reverse complement strand
TTCCGAGAAAGTGAAGCCTTCCGCCGTTACTTCCGCACCGCGCCATTGGAAGGGCTATTATCGCGATGAGTGCAGCCACCCAGGGCTATCGTGTGCCTGCTTCGAGCGTTCATGTGGAACACGAGGTCAGCCGTTCGCGCTTCATCGCCTCGCTTGCCAACGTCCCAACAGTGCAGGCGGCCCGTGATGCAATTGCATCCGTTCGTGCCGAGATGCCCGATGCCAGCCATCACGTGTATGCTTTCAAGGTTGGCTACGGCGCGAGTGTGGTCGAAGGGCTGTCGGATGATGGCGAACCTACAGGAACGGCGGGGCCGCCAGTGATGGCGGTGCTGCGCGGCGCGGAGATTGGCGATACCCTAATCGTCGTCACACGCTATTTTGGCGGCATAAAACTCGGTACCGGCGGTCTGGTGCGGGCCTACAGCGACGCAGCGCGGGCTGCTCTCGCTGCGATGACCACACAGGAGAAGATCGAGCGCCGCCAGTTGGGGCTGACCGTTCCCTATCCGCTCTATGAGCGGGCGAAGTCACTGGCGCTTGAGTATGGCGCCCGTGTTGACGACGAGACGTTCGCCGGGGACATCACGCTGTACCTGACCTTACCTGTCCGAGAGTTTGAAGCATTTTCTAGCGCGATCCGCGACCTGAGCGCGGGAAAAATCACGCCTGTCGAATTGAGTTGATCTAGCTATAGAGTTACGCAAAGGCCAGCCTAAGCACCGCCGGGAAAAGCTGCATCCCTGACCATCTTGGCGATTCGGTTCTTGTCTGCCTCGCTACTCGCCACGATGTCCAACGCGCTCCGTTGTTTGCCGTCGGCGGCGACGCTGACAACCGCCAATAGCTGCCCGTTTTCCTGGAAGCAATACACGTCCTTCTCTATTTGCCGCCACCATTGACGCAGTACGGCCCGCGCCGCCTCATTATCGGGAGTCGGAAGAGACTGGCGCAGGAGGGCAATGGCGGAGTCCTGGTCGGCGGGATGGTAGGGTCGTAAACCTTCCTGCGGCGGCTGGCGGATCAAATCCCACTCGGTACGCAGGATTCGCATCGGCCACTCGTCCCAGTAGCGGCCTTCGTAGTAGATTTGATGTCGCAAGCGGCCTTCGTAACGGAATCCAACCCGCTCGTAACTGCGCATTCCGCCCTCGTTGAAGTCGTATACGCCCAGGTGGACTTTTTCCAGGTGTGTCACCTCGAAGGCATAGGGCAGCAAAGTTTGGATGGCGTCAGTGCCATAGCCCAGGCCGCGAAACTCGCGAGACGCCATCCATAACGCGAGTTCGGCGTGGCGGTTACGCATGTCCACATCTTGTAGATTGCACATCCCCGCGAATGTCCCGGCCCTCTTCTGGCCCGGCAACGGCTCGATCACGAAGTAGCGCATGTCCGGGGCAGGATCATCTATACGCTGTTCCCAGAATGCGTAGACTTGCCGATCCGAAACGGGCGGCGAATCACCGCTGGTGATCAGTTCCAGATCGAGATCCTTATAGGCTTCCCAGATAGCGGGTAGATCGTTGTATTCGAGCGCACGGAGCAGCACGCGCTTGCCCATGAGCGGCATGAGCTATTCTCACTTTCCATATAACGGATGGGCGTTCGACAGTTCACCGTATCGAAGTTGTGTATCCGCGTGTTAAAATGGGGAACTGGATCACAAATCTGTTGCCCTCTCGCCTGTAGATACCAGTTAAGGATTGTAACGCTCCATGACCTTACGTGTAACCAACGTCCTGCGCCGCGAAAAAGAGGATTTTACGCCAATCACGCCCGGCAAGGTCAGCATGTACGTGTGCGGGCCGACGGTTTATGACAATTCACACCTGGGCCATGCCAAGACCTACGTGTCCTTTGACCTGATCGTCCGCTATCTGCGCTTCAGCGGGTATGACGTTCTGTACGTCCAGAACCTGACCGACGTTGGACACCTCCTGGATACCGGCGAGGATCGCATCCTGAAAAAGGCACGGCAGGCGTCGGCACTGCCCATGCAGATCGTGGAAACGTACGCCCGCAGCTACTTCCAGGATATGGATTCGCTGGGCGTAACCCGCCCGGACATCAGTCCTCGCGCCAGCGGACACATCCCCGAACAGATCGAGATGATCCAGAAGCTAATTGACAAGGGCCATGCCTACGAATCCGATGGCAGTGTCTACTTCGACGTGGCAAGCTGGCCGAGCTATGGCAAACTGTCCAACCGGCGCGTTGAAGAACAGGAAAGCGGGACGCGCCGCCTGGAAGGCGACGGCAAGCACAACCCCGAAGACTTTGCGCTGTGGAAACGGGCTGAAGTCGAACATATTTTGCAATGGAATAGCCCGTGGGGAGTCGGCTACCCAGGTTGGCACATTGAATGCTCGGCCATGTCCAGTAAATATCTTGGCGCCACCTTTGACATCCACGGCGGGGGCATTGATAACATCTTCCCGCACAATGAATGCGAGATCGCCCAAAGTGAAGCGGCCAACGATGCGCCATTTGCCAATTACTGGCTGCTGGTGGGCAGTCTGACCGTCGGCGGGCAGAAGATGTCCAAGAGCCTGGGCAACTTCGTCACGATCAAAGATGCGCTGGTTCGCTACCGCCCGGAGGTCATCCGCACCTTCATTTTCCAGTCGCACTACAGCAACCCGATTGATTACAGCGACGAAGCGCTCATGGGCGCCCAAAAGGGCTGGGAACGGTTGATGACGGCGGTTCGCCTGACCCGTTCACAGCTTGCCA
This sequence comes from Aggregatilineales bacterium, assembly GCA_035309185.1. Lineage (GTDB taxonomy): Bacteria > Chloroflexota > Anaerolineae > Aggregatilineales > UBA2796 > DATGFK01. Next base: position 2,342 of record DATGFK010000629.1, on the reverse strand, counting down.
ACGCGGCGGACAGCAAGGTTGGCGCGGAGTTCAAGAGCGTGCTGGACGAACATCGCCAGAAATTTATCGAGGCGATGGATGACGATTTTAATGCGCCCATTGCCCTGGCGACGCTCCAAAACCTGACTGGCGAGGTTAACAAGCTATTGAATGGGCCGGATAAGGTTGGCAAGCCCACACTGGAAGCCATCCACCGGACGTATGCTGTGCTGGGTCGAGAAATCCTGGGCATTGTTCCCACGCACGAGTCGCAATCCTCTGACAGCCGCCGCGAATCGGGATTGATCGAACTACTGATCGCCCTGCGCAACCAGGCGCGCGAGCAGAAGCAGTACGCAACATCAGACGTGATCCGTGACCAGCTCAAAGGGCTGGGCGTGACCCTGGAAGACCGGGCGGATGGCACCATCTACCGGCTGGACTGAATTGGAGCAAACAAACTTCTATGCCTGAAATCATCTACGGGCGCTGGGCCGTGATGGAAACCATGCGCGCCGGACGCCGCCAGTTGCAACAATTGCTGCTGGCCGAGGGCGTTGAGGAAAAAGGAATTATCACCGAAATCATCAGCGGGGCACAGACCCGCAGTGTGCCCCTGAAGCGCGTGCCCCGCCGGATGCTTGACGACCTGGCGCACAGCCAGGATCATCATGGCGTTGTGCTGCGTGCCGGGGAGTATCCGTATTGCGAACTGGATACACTGCTGGCGCTGGCGCAGTCCCGCCAGGAAAAGCCGCTCCTGCTGATCCTTGACCTGCTGCAAAATCCACAGAATGTGGGATCGCTGCTGCGGGTTGCCGACTCGGTTGGCGTACATGGCGTCGTGCTGCAAGACCGGCGCGGCGTGGGCGTCACGGCGGCAGTGACCAATGCGTCGTCCGGGGCGGTAGAACACCTTAACGTCGTGCAGGTCACCAATCTCGTGAACGCCATGCGCACCCTCAAGGAACAGGGAATCTGGATGGCCGGGCTGGACCTCGCGCCGACGGCGGTTGCCATTGACCGCGCCGATCTGAACATTCCTCTGGGCCTGGTACTGGGCAGCGAGGGAGAAGGAATGCGCCGTCTGGTGCGAGACACGTGCGATATGCTGGTCACACTCCCAATGCGGGGGCATGTCGAAAGCCTCAACGTGGCGACGGTCGGGGCGGTAGCACTGTATTCAGCGTGGCAAGCCCGTTCCTGGCAGGGTTGGAAGCACCCACAGTAACACAAAATATAGATAAATCTATGGCTCGGATGCTGACTGACTACAGCCAAAACTTTCCACCCAGTTGATTGAGTTTTAGGAAAGTTTGGGATATGCTTAATATCGGATTGTGAAAACGTTAAGATTTCTTAACGAGGAGTTGGTTGATGGAAGCAATTCTACCAGCATCTGAAGATGAAATTATCCCTTCTGTTCCCCAGTTTATTCCATCCGTACTTATCGTAGACGATAATCCCTTCAATCGAGATGTCTGCCGCCGCGCCCTGGAATTCGTCGGATACCGCACCACAGAGGCCGACAGCGGCGAAACTGCCCTGGATTTATTGAAGCAGCAAGAGTTCCACATGCTGCTTCTCGACCTGCAAATGCCCCGAGTTAGCGGTTATGATGTGCTTGCCGCAGCGCGTGACAACCCGGCCAACAAAGAGATGCTCATCATCGTCATGACCGCGCACAGCCCACAGGTTGCCGATGAAACCAAAGTTGACGCGGATCGCATCATGTTCAAGCCCATTGATATTGCGAGTTTTGCCACCTTTGCCACGCAGTACCGCAATATGCTCAAGGACAAATTCAAACACCAACCGCTGTCGTGAAGCCTGCTTCTTTTTTGAATATACATCTTTGGGAGGCGGACTTGCAGTAGGCTATGCTACCTCGCCCAGATTCTCTACCAGGTAGTGGAAACCACGGCGGATCAGAACTTCGCGTAGCGCAATCATGAGCAATAGTATTATTATCCCGCCCAGGTTGGGCATGGCGAGTGCCACTGCGCTGGATGGGCCAGTCGCCACGATCAAGATGAGCGCTGGAAGATTCGACGCAACACCTGGCGGTAGGTAGGCCAGGAAAAGCAGCGTCAGCAGCAAGCGGAGGATCACGAGGGCCAGCCCCGCCAGTACGGCCAGCATAGCGGCGGATTCGCGGCTGCCTGCACGCAGCGAGATACACAATCCGATGATGACGGCCAGGGCATAATCCTGAAAGCGTGCGACCCCAAATTCGATCATCACCAGGACGAGCATTACGTCATTCAACCCACCAAAAGCCTGACCCGCCAGGAAGGCTACAGCCAGGATTGCCTGGCCCCACAGACACAGGGGGATCAGGGCATCCAGATTTCGTAGCGCTG
>DATGFK010000628.1:0-2621 GCA_035309185.1 Aggregatilineales bacterium | reverse complement strand
GCGATGCGCAATCCAGGGTTCGTTGTGGCCCTGCAAGAACGGGTGCTGGTAGAGATCAATCACGCGCTGCCAGGTGGCGGCCTTCTTGCTGGCGGTTGCCAGGCGCGCCTGGACGAGTGCGGCCACGAAATCCGTCACGTCGTAACGGATACTCAGGGTCGGGTTCACCCTGTACGATCCATCTTCGTGCATCAGGATGTCCACCTCGGCGATGTTGATAGCCTTGTGCAGGCGGCGCTTTGTCACGTGAAAGACGTTCACGGCCTGGTCAGTTGTCAATTCCGGCCAGAAGGCCCGGCAGATTTCAGAGCGGGTCACTACAGGACGTTCCAGCGCAAAGAAGAACAGCAGCCTCGGCAGGTGGCCTTCCCAGTTGTCAATCGGTTCGCCTTGGAGAATGACCGTTCCCGGCCCGAAGGCCAGCCCCTGGATCGTCGCCTCTTCGCCCGCCTGGTTGTCGTAGAAGTTCTCCGAGACTTCGCCGTCGTCGCGGAGCATGACCGCTTTTTGCTGCGCAATGAGGGACATCCACGGGAAGCGTGGCAGTTTCCGGCTGCTGATGACCAATCGGCAGCGCTCCGGCAAATAATCTACCAACCCTTCCAGCAGCATCTCCAGGTCATCGCCGATGGTCGCGCGGTCAAATTCGTCCAGCAGGAGGATGAACGGCTCCTCGTGCAGTTGGTCAATGTCTTGCGCAAAGCCTTCCAGGAGCGTGGTCAAATCCTGAGGGCTTTGCAGTCGGGCCAGGTTGATCGCGCTGCCGAAGGTTGGCACCTGCTCGGCCATGTCATGCGTAAACCCGGCCACAAAGGACGGGATGTCTATGTCATCCGATCCCATCGCGTAGTAAAAGACAGGCAGGCTGTCGTCCACCAGCATCCGGCTGACCAGCGCTGTGCGATAGCGGCTGCCCGGATGTAACAGGATCAGCCTTCGGTCTCCGGCATGGGACTTGAAAACCCCGTAAATCTTGTTCACCACTGTATCGAGCGTCATCAGAAATTCTCCACTTCAAGAAGGTGCTATGTAGAGTATAATGTTGTTAAATGAAATCCGCAAACTAAGCTAATCGTATCACCCCTTGTCCGGGGAATTAGTATAGTTATGTCTGCAAAGGCGGCTCCTGAAAACGGCTGTGGAGTCAGCGGAGGACTGTCATCGCTTGGTGTCAGGTGCGACGCGAGGCTATAATCTCCCTTTATAGGTCTCATCCTCTTAGCATCCGGTGGTGATTTCGATGGAACTCCAACTCAAAGAACAACTCCTCTCTCAACTGTCGGCCCGCACGGCCCGGATTGGTATTATTGGCCTCGGCTACGTGGGACTTCCCCTGGCCGTGGCTTTTGCGGAGGTCGGCTTCGACGTGGTCGGTCTGGACGTGAGCGGCGAAAAGGTCGCCCGGCTCAACGCTGGCGAAAGCTACATCCCCGACATTCCGACCCCTCAGCTTGGCCCGCTCGTCAAAGCAGGCAAACTGCGCGCCACGACCAATTACGACGATCTCAGGGATGTTGACGCCTTGAGCATTTGTGTGCCGACTCCCTTGCGCAAGACCAAAGACCCGGATATGTCCTTTGTGATCAGCGCAGCCGACTCGATTGCGCAAATCGCGCATCCGGGCATGTTGATCGTGCTGGAAAGTACCACCTATCCCGGCACCACCGACGAGATCATTCTGCCCCGCCTGGTCGAGAAAGGCCTGAAGCCCGGCGAGGACATATTCGTGGCTTTTTCGCCGGAACGCATTGATCCAGGTAACAAGGATTATGGCGTGCGCAATACGCCGAAGGTCATCGGCGGGCTGACGGAAGCCTGCCAGGAGATCACCTGCCAGTATTACGGAGCCATCGTCGAGCAGGTGATCCCGGTCTCGTCCACCGTCACTGCTGAAATGGTGAAACTCCTTGAAAACACTTTCCGCGCCGTGAACATTGCGCTGGTCAACGAGATGGCGCTCATGTGCGACCGGCTCGATGTGGATGTGTGGGAAGTGATCCGCGCTGCGTCCAGCAAGCCGTTTGGCTTCATGCCCTTCTACCCAGGCCCTGGCATTGGCGGGCATTGCATCCCCATTGACCCGTTGTACCTGAGCTGGAAGTTGAAGACGCTCAATTACAACGCTCGTTTCATCGAACTCGCCAGCGAGATCAATACTTCGATGCCGCTGTACGTCATCGAAAAGGTCTCGGACGCGCTCAACGACGACTCAAAAGCCATGCGCGGCTCAAAGGTTTGCGTGCTGGGCGTGGCCTACAAGCGCGATGTGGACGACGTGCGCGAAAGTCCGGCCCTGGACGTGATCCAATTGCTTGAAGACAAGGGCGCGCAGGTCAGCTATCACGACCCTTACGTTCCCTCGGTGCGCCTGGAACATGGCCGCATGATGCACAGCACGGCCCTGACCGAAGAGTGGCTCAAAACGGCGGACTGCGTGGTGGTTATCACCGATCATCGGGTTTTCGACTGGGCCTGGATCGTCGCCAAAAGCCATTTGATGGTGGATACGCGGAACGTCACGGCGGCTCTGCGCGGCAGCGGCAGCAAGAACGGCGCCAGTAAGATGAACGGTGGCAGCCGCATTGTCCGCCTCTAAGCAAGCTGCGATGTGATGCGCCTGT
>DATGFK010000627.1:0-13518 GCA_035309185.1 Aggregatilineales bacterium | reverse complement strand
AGTTCCCAATTCAGATGCGATAATCAAGTCCGGTTTGCGTGTACCTACGACTTCGCGCACGCACCGTGCCATCTGACTAGAGTACGTGTCCCTGACCGAACGGGGCGTCAGGCTGAGGTAGCCAAGCCGCGCCTTCAGGCTGTCCGGGTTGTATGGCTTGAACGGGACCACGTATGTTTCATTGCAGATTGACCGAGCCTCCGAAACATCCCGATGAACCTTCGCCTTATCGTCGAAGCTAATCAAAATGACTTCGTGTTTCTTCGCCAGGCCCGACAGCAGGCTACGGACCCGCAGCTTCGATCCATTGTCTGCCGGGAAAGGAAACCATTGGGACAGAAACAGGATCCGTCCAGCGCTGTGCGCGGGGGCCGTCACGGCATCGGGCCCCACCGGCCGCGGACAAAGTCAATCATGCCCCGCCACATGGCTTTGCGATGCTCGACTTTGGACCGCCATTTCGGTCGCAACGTCCAACTGGCCAGGGTTCGCAGCAGTTGGGCCCAGGTGACCATCCAGGCCGGCAGGCTGGCGTGGTGTTTGAGCAGCAACAACAGCCGGTTGCGGGTGGCATAGTAGGTGACACTAGGCTTGGGCTGGTAGTCGCGGGTAACGCCCTTGTGCCAGAGCTTGGCCTCAGGCACGTGCACCACCTTCCAGCCGGCTTCCCGGGCGCGAAGACACCATTCTAGCTCTTCGGCGTAGTAAAAGAAGCGTGCGTCAATCGCACCCACCTGCTCGATCAGGGCGCGGCGCACCAGGATCCCGCAGCCGGATATCCAATCTGCCGGATGCGGCTCCTGGAACTGCCCCCGGTCTGGCTCATTGCGATCCATGTGCCACTCGCGATAGTAGGCGTCCATTCGTCCACCAGCGGACTGGATGATGGTAGGTTCGCTGGCGTGATAAACCATCGGTCCCAGTATGCCGATCTTCACATCGCTCTCACCGACTGCAATCAGCCGTGAAATACAATCTGGCGCCTGCCAGGTATCCTCATTCAAGACAAAGACCCATTCGGCTCCCTGCGCGATGGCGGCCTCGATCCCCACGTTATTGTTTCCAGCGTAGCCCAGGTTCTCTTTCAGTTCGATCACTTGGACCGCTGGCCAACGGCCCTTTACTGCTGCCACCGTGCCATCGGTGGAGGCATTGTCCAGCAGCAGCGTGCGCTGATTCGGATAGTCGCTCTGCTCCAGCGATGCCAAACACTGGAGCGTGTCATCGCGGTGATTGGTGTTGAGAATGACGGAAATGACAAGCGGCGCTGCCATGGGGCGCAACTCTATGGATGGCGTTTGGCCTGAGCCAACCGCTGCAGAAAGCCTTCGAGCGTCTGTGTCGATTGCTCCCAGGTCCAGTGTTGTGCCACATGCTCGCGGCCATTTTGTCCCAGCCGGGCCGCGAGGCCCTCATCACACAGCAAACGCCCGACGGCTTGGCCGAATTGCGCAGCGTCCCGGTCCACCAATAGGCCTGTGACATCCGGTACCACGCTCTCTGCCACACCGCCTTCTCGCACGCCGACGATCGGCCTGCCGCAGGCCATTGCCTCCAGCGGAACCAATCCAAACGGCTCTTGGTAAGGGGCGTAAACACACATCCTGGCCGTGTTATACAGCCGCCTGAGCGCCTCGGCGCTTTGCTCGGTGAACACTTGCAGCCGGACGCCGTGGCGTTGAGCCAGGGACTCAATGAAGGCGCGTTCTTGCGGCTCTACGCGGTTGCACGCCAATTTCAAGGTCGGCCGCACCTCAGCCGGGATCCGGCCCAGGCTCTCGATGATGAAGTCAAACCCTTTGCGCGGCGACAGCTCGCCGACGGAAACGACACAATGCTCTTGTTGAACGCCGCTCATGGGTTGGAACTGTGACAGGTTCACTCCCAGCCGGCAGAACTCGGTGCGGTGCTGCGTCGCCTCCGGCATTGACTCACAGGTAAAGCGCGAGTTGGCCAGGAAAAGCCGGGTTGCGCGCAGGCTTCGCTCTTGATCAGTCGCCAGGCGTCGCCGGTAGCCGCTGATAAAAGGATCCATTCGGTCCAGTGCGTTGCGCCAGGCGCTGGTCTGCGTGTAGGGGCGCGGGATGTATCGTGCGGCACCGACCCCGATGGGCTCATGCAAGTAGTAGACGGATGGCACCTGCGTGTACTGCAAAACGCCGGGGATGACCGCCAGCAGGCAGGTGTGCGCAAACAGCACGTCGTAGTGGCCAGTGTCTAGGTCGGCCGCGATCGAGCGGCTGAGCCGATCCAGGTCGGCCAGGTCGCGCCAGTGCTGCAATTGGTTGAGGCGCCCCCAAGGTCGGTGAAACAATCGGCGCGGGGTGAATGGATAGACGTGGTGTGCGTGGGCGAGCGGACGAATGTCACAATAGTCCTGGTTGGCGGTGCTGAGCGTGTAGACATCGAGCGTGTGCTTGCCAGCCAGCCGCGCCGCCCACTCGTAAATCGCCCGCTTGGCACCGCCGCTGGGCGCATTGTGATACAAGGCAATTCGCATGTGTGGCAGGTACCGACTCAGGCTGACCGGCTAAACGCGATAGCCACGGCTCACAACTGCCCGAAGGACCGCTTGTTCGCCTTGAGTCTGCTCATCAGGCGTGGCGCAACGAACGACTTTAGAATGTCACCCATGACCAGCTGATTGTGGCTGAGCTCAGGCCGATAGCGGACTGCCCGAAGCAGGTAGCGCCGGCACAACGCCGGCTGGCCAGTGTTGTACGCAACCAGACCAAGCCCCAAATACGCTGTTCCATATGCCGCGCGGCGCAGATGGTTGCTGGCCGGCGTTGTCATTGTCTCGAAAACTCCGCGCAGCGTTCGAAACAATTCAGCGGCATTCGCGGCCAGATCCAGTTGTAATTCGGTGAGCCGATAGCCTAATGGCTGCGGCCCCATCGCCAAGTCAAAAAAAAGATCCTGATCTCGGGTCAAGGTTGGGTCGACTTCGAAAGCGCGCAGCAAGTGCTGGGTGCAGGCATTCCAATCGTTTTTTCGCAACACGGCCGACAGAGCCTGGTACCGGTAGAGGCCCCCATAGGCCCTTCGTTTATCCATCGACCAATGCTGCGGCTGTTCGTCATCGTCGCCGAAGTGCTTGCGGATAACCATCTGCGCCGCTCCGTGCATGTTGTGCAGGTCCGCGGACAGGCTGTTGCCATGCACGCGGTACCTGACCAGACATTCCCTCGAACCGACAAAGTTGTGCCGAGGTGATAGACGAAGCCAAAGGTCCCAGTCCTCGCAAGACCTTAAGAACGGATCAAATAGACCCGCCTCAATGGCAGCGGAACGCAGCATGAAAACTGTGCTGGGAATCAAGAAGTCGTACCTTAACAGGGTCTGATAGATGCTCTGGCGCGGCTCGATGGGGCTACCGAGTACCTGACGGAGTTCAATGCCATTGGCATCCATGCAGCGCGCCCGACAGTAGAAAACGGCCGCCTCCGGGCTCACGCCGGCCAGGTCGATCATTGTATCCAGATAAGTGGGTAACCACTCGTCATCGCTGTCCAGCAAGGCGATGTACTGCCCCGCAGCATTGCAGATACCAGTGTTCCGCGCGGCTGCTAATCCCTGGTTGTCTTGTCGAATGTAGCGAAGGCGGCCGCCAAATTGGTCTGCCACCGCGCAGGTATCGTCAGTGGAGCCGTCGTCGATCACCAGGATCTCATAGTTTCGATAGGTCTGGGACAGGGCGCTTTCGATGGCGCCTCCTAGGTAACGCCCCTGGTTGTAGGCCGGGATGATGACCGACACGGTCGGCCCGCTCAGGTTAGTGTACTGTGCCACAAACAGTGTCCAGTGGCTGCATGACTTTGTGCCAAGAGAACATGGGCACGCGAGCTCGCGACTTCTCAGACCGCCGAAGAGCGGTCGCATGGGGCCAGCTTATGGGCGACGACCGCTGCACACACACGCTCCAGACGCGAGAGATAATGTTCCCACGAATATTTGCGTACGGCTTCGTCCCGGGCATACCGGCCCAACTGCGACCGAAGGCCTTCATTCTCAATCAACCTTCTTAGAGCAGCCGTCATGGCTGTAGCATCTCCGGGCGGTACTAATAACCCGCTTTGACCATCGCTAATGACCTTGTTGAGTTGTCCGACTGCCGAGGCTACAACCGCTTTTCCCGATGCCATATATTCAAAGACTTTAATTGGCGATAACCACATCTCATGCTGCATTTGTGGATAGGGCGCTACTGCAATATCGGCTGCGGCCAGCCAACGAGGAATCTCAGCGTGTGGTACCGAGCCGGTAAACCGCACGGCCCGGCCAATGTCAAGGCTGGCGCTGAGTTGCATCATGTCCTGGCGCTGTTCCCCATCTCCTATAAGGACCAGGCGAGTCTCCGGATATACCCTTACGATCTGCGCAAATGAAGTTATCAGCGTCGCTACGTCGTGCCATTTGTAGAAACTGCCGACAAACATGACAATCGGATTGTTGTCCATGCCTAGCGCGGCGCGAATTTGCTGGCCTATTTCGGAAGCGGGCTGGAATCGTCGAACGTCAGCCGCGTTAGGGAGCACGACGATCTTTTGTGGCGACGCGTCCCAGGCGGCAATCAGATGCTGTCTGGCCGGTTCGGAGACGCAGATCACGCAATTGGCGACGCTAAGGTTGAAGCGCAGCGCCTTGCTCAGGCGCCAACGTAACAATCCCGTGACAGGGCGGCCCATGACGTCATGTTCTAGGATGTCGTCAGCTTCAAAATACAAAACATATGGCAGCCTGAGTCGCTTGCAGGCCATCGCTACACCGAAGCGGTACATGCTGTTCCGTTCATACACAACGTCATGGCCTGGTAGGCATTGAAGGCAAGCATCCAAGAGGCGGTAGTTTGAAAACATGTTCAAATACGGAACCCTGAGCCGCCGTTGCAACCACCAAGCCGCACGGCTGGAAAACTCGAACCAAGCGCTGCCTGACCAGGTTCGCGGCGCGAGCGCAGGCTGCGAGACGACCTGGGTGGAGACAACCTCAGTCAAGCTGCGCGGCGCAATGAACGTCAAGCTGTGACCATGAGCTAGCAAGCCTTGTGCGATGTAGCTTTGGATCAGGTAGGTCGCATCGGTGGACTCGCCATTCATTGCTTGCAGAAGTGGCTGGAATTCGGGCGGGCAGATGGCGATCCGCAGGGGGCTTGAGGATGCAGTATCTATTTGAAGATCCGGTTGTGCTAGGTGGTTATCGAACCCCGTTCCGTAGTCCATAGACATATTGGTTTCGTTGCACTGAGTACCGCAGATGCTATTGATTGGCGGCTTCTGTCATGCAGCTACAATCGGGTGGCTCGTCCGAGTGCCGTTTCGTAGACTGTGACAAAGTAGGTGCAAACGGATACAGGCTGAAAGGGCCCGTGCTCATACGAGACTCGCGCTGCGCGTCCCAGTCTTTGCCTTAGAGAAGGTTCTTCGATCAAAAGTCGAATGTTGCGGGCTAGACAGTCCGAATCACCCGGCGGACATAAGAGACCGTTCACTCCGTCCTGTATCAATTCTGGTATTCCGCCGACAGAAGTGGCGACGATAGGGCATCCATATGCCATGGCTTCAACCAGGCTCAGGGGTTGCCCCTCCAATATCGAAGACATCACGAATATATCAGTCTGCGCCATGATAGTCGACAGTTCATCGCGGTGGGTAAAGGCGCCCACAAATATCTCGGGTCCATTCAACCCAAGGCTGCTGGCATGAGCCAGCAACTCCTCACGGAGCGGTCCGTCGCCGTACACCTTGAACTGTGTCTGCGGCTGCACTGTCTTGACCTTGGCGATTGCGTCGACAAGGTGGTTTAGCCCCTTGGTCACATAGAGGCGCGCGACCGTTGTTACAACAAGCGAATCGGTGTTGCTTCGTGTTTGATGGTCCTTTGGCTGACCCGAAACCAGTGGATCCGGCAGAAGAGGTGATCTAACGGCTATTGGCTTTACGACACGGCAGACCGTGCGCAGCGCCTCTGCACTCTTCTCCGAAACAGCTACTACAATTGCTGCCTTGTTGATGCTGTGTTGGAAAGTTTGCCACCAATCGAACTGAGTGTCCGGCGTCTGGTGTTCTTCGTAGATAACGGGCACCGCATTCGCAAACGCCCAATCTATGACAAACAGAAGGCTGCTGGTATACCCCTGGATGTGAAGGACGTCAGGACGCCAACAAAAATGCCACCAACCCAACAGCAATACTGCCAACGGCTTACGCCGATCAGGCACGAAGATCTGGTCCCACAATTGCCTATGCAGCCATCCATATGCACTGGCCTGCGATTCCCGCAAGGAGCGTCTCTTGAACAAGAAGAGCCCCCAAGTCAGTAGAAAAGTGAGCGGGCTCAGTAGCCACATGATCTTAGCCAATATCTCTTTCTGCGTGGGGCGGTGCCATACGGGCAGTGACATCCATTTCGGCAACTGCACAAATGGCACCTGGTTTTCGTGCAATCGGCGATAGTATTGGTTCTCAGGCGGCGTCCAGGAGATAGAGAGCACGCTGATCTGGTGACCTTGGTGCCTCAGACCGACTGCCAACGTCGTTGCATATTCCTCTAGGCCGCCAAATTCCTGCGGTTCGAACAGAACCATACAAATGCGCATCGACGATGACCTCGTTCACGCCATGCTAAGCGCTCGTGGGCGACAGGTTAGTAGCAACAGTCTACCAGCTACGGTTGACAACTGAAGTAATGTTCAACATCCTGTACTGAGGACCGTGCGCGGCTGCGTAATCACGATTGCTTTTCCGAAGCCAGGATTTGATCATAGACTTCAAGCATACGGTGGGCTATCTTGTGCCAATCATATTTCAGCGCCTGATTGCGCGAAGCCATTGCTAGATACCTTCGTTCTTGTGGGGCATCCATCAATTGTACAATCGCTGCTAGCATTTCTTCTGGGTTAAATGGTTGGATAAAACGCGCACAATTCTCGTCTAGATAATCTCGGACTGCTCCAATATCTGTGACAACTATCGGCAAACCACATGACAGCCCTTCTAGCAGAACAGTGTTGGCCGTAGCATCCCGCAAAGGTTGAATGAGAAGTGAGGCTTGCTGGTACAGCTGTAGCAGCTCGCCATCTGTGAGCTGACTGTAAACAGTGTAATTCCCTACGACATTCTTGAATCGAGCCAGATCCTGTGGCAGTACAATAAGTGCAAACTCCAATTGAGGAGCAAGAATTCGGGCGTCTTCGATAATTTGACAAAGGGTTGCAAAATCGCGCAAATGGGATCCTGCAAATAGACATAAATTTGCTTCGCGATTTGAATAAGCTGGTGGCGGTCTGAAAAACGAAGTATCCACCGCGTATGGAACATGCAGGATGCGTTCTTTCGGTAATGCGTCTTCGAAGAAAGAGCGTTGATTTGTTCCTACTATGATGGCCGCTGAAAGACGCCTTATTGGGTCTTTATTGCTTATCAACTCTGCCAACCTGCTAACAGGATAGTGATACGAAACGACAACTCGATGATTTCGCCATCCATTTAAGCGACCCAAATAGTTGTAACAGTTGTCCCCATATAGCACATGGTAAATACATCCGCGATGGCTTGCCATATGCCATACAGCTGACAATTCTAAGGCAACTCCCGCTCGATCGTACCCGAGCATACCGCGGTTCAGCCGCCAAAAGTGTCGGTCGGGCAGTAGGAAACGTGGAATAGGTTTAGCAACAAGAGAATTACCAACAAATTTGCCTAGAGAATCATATCCAGAAGGACCGGCATGATGAGGCCACCGCCTGGATATTAGGACTACTTTGTCAGTTGTGTGGGAGTTGCGCACTTGGCACCCCGTCGGGCATTTCGGGCGCGGACAACCACGATAGCTCGCCCAATTCCAGCTTTGAATCTGAAACTGTACCAAGGATAATTACGGTTCAATCTCTCATTTTCCTAATTGCATAACTGAGATTTCGATCGTATTCATGTGTCAAATAGACGAACTCCCACTTATTCCTTTTACAGAATTCGTTCACGGCATCGATAACGCCGTATCTATGCCTGTCGGGCCAAGAGCCAATGGTGTAGCCGCAGCCTGAAATAAGACCGTTCTCCTTCACTTTCATTCGGCATATTTCAAGTTCTGCCGAAAGACACTCATAGGCACGACTCGCATTCAAAAATACCCAATCGAAATATCCATCGCCAAAACCACTTAGCACCTCAATGGAAGGGCCCCTCTTTATCGTGACAATTCCTAGATTTGTTTCGCTCCGAAACTTGTTTGCCACGATATCCATAACAGCACTAAAGTCGCTTGGCCAAGAATCGATCAAGTACAATTTCGCCGGTCTGCTTATCGAAATTATCTGAGAGGAAAAGTCACCTTCTTGAGCCCCAATTTCCGCGACGACTGAACTTCTCGGCAAAGCGTTCAGGAGGGCAAATTTATCAATTACAACTCTTAGATTAGCGATATATATCGGGCTTAGGTCCACATGAGGAAGTGTTTCTTCGATCCGCCTAAGGTTTTCGATCTCTTCATTTACAATTTGCCGTTTGTAGTATTTATAAAGTTGCCTCCTGATATTTCCCGGGATAAGAAGCTTAAAGAGTACTTGTTTCACCTGCCTAAACCCTCCACCACGTGTCTGCCGGACAACTTGCGCGCCTTGTTGGTTCTCAACGGTTACAATCGATCTGCTAGCGCTTCGGCCAGCCCGATGTCTTGTGGCTATCAACGAGCATCAATGGTCAGAAATCGTCATAACGGAGGGGCTTACGGGGACGTCAGGCCGAATTCAGTGAGTGTATCTTCTTGAATGCCACCTCTGCACCTAGATCCACGAGCCCCTTAGCGCCATTTGTAGAAATGATGGAGAAACCCATGGCACTTTCTAGTCGATCATAAAAGTGGGTTAAGTCGCGGGGGGTGACGTCTACTCCTAAGTCATAATATCCCTCAAGCAAAGGCAAGGCAATCTTAAATTCCACGCGGCAACGTTCTCCGGCGTAGAAGTCTGGTGTTTGGATTCCCATCCAGTTTGTGGTTATGTTGTAGACCAGGTTGCCCTCCGGGGTTCGGATAGTAAAGGCAAATATAGGTTCGTGCACATCCTTGTTAAAACAGACTTGCATCACAACCAAGGCAGCAGCTCCAGACTGGAGCACGGTAACTGGTCGACTTTCTGCATCTAATAGACTAACGCTCTCCACCTCGGCATCAAAAGTCATTACTCGCTGAGATAGACCTTCTTCCAACGGCACACTCACCTGTGACTCGCGTGCTTTCCGGCGTAACGCATCTGAGTAGGCCGTAATCGCTTCGGCGGCCGTTCCCTGAAAGATCGCCTCTCCACGATACATTACCAGCCCACGCTTGCACACCCGGCGGACGGACTCGAGATTGTGAGAGACGAAGATCAGCGATGTCCCTTTAGCACGCAGTTCATCCATGCGAGCGTAGCACTTCATTTGGAAGGCGTAGTCGCCAACCGCCAGCACCTCATCTACGAGCAGGATTTGCGGATCGACATGCGCTGCAATTGCGAACCCAAGACGAGCGAACATGCCCGACGAGTAGCGCTTGACGGGTGTGTCGAGGTATTCATCGATCCCAGCAAATGCGACAATTGCGTCAAAGCGAGCTTTTATCTCGTCCCGGTGCATCCCAAGGATGGCACCGTTGAGAAAGATGTTCTCTCGTCCAGTCAAGTCGGGGTGAAATCCTGCCCCAAGCTCAATCAGGGCAGAAAATCGCCCTTTCAAACGGATTTCACCGCTTGTGGGTTGAGTCACCTGGGACAGCAACTTAAGGATGGTCGTCTTGCCGGCTCCATTGGGACCGATAATAGCCATCGATTCCCCTGGCTCAAGATTAAAACTGACATCCCGAACTGCCCAATGATGCTGTTGGGGGCTAGACTCTTTGCGAAGGACGAACAATTCGCGCAGATTTGTTAGCCCTCTTCCGATCCGGTATCGTTTAGAAATTTGGTCAACCATTATCGAATATGCCACAGTTCACCTAAACTATATCCGCGAACTGGAATTCCACCCGCTTGAAAAACCAATAGCCGAATACGAGGATAACAATTGCTGCACCAGCCGAGTAGAAGATGTCAGGGCTAGGCACGCTTTGGTATAGAAGAACCGCTCGGTAAGCTTCGACGACTCCTACCATGGGATTGAGTAAGTAGAAAGGGCGTAGGCGGTCTGGTACGGAAGACACTGGATAAATAACAGGAGATGCATAGAACCAGAGTTGCAGGCCCAGGGTGAAGATAGGTCTTATATCCCGGTAGAACACGTTTAGCGCCGCTCCGATCAGACCAACACCAAGTGCAAGAGCCATTTGAGTCAGAAGTACAGCGGGCAAAATTAGCCAACCCGAAATGGCAATATGCATGCGATAGTATGCGATTAGCGGGACAATAATTGCGAAAGCAACCAGAAAATCAAACGCACGTGCAAACAAGGCTGAGACGGGTAGCACCTCACGAGGAAAGTATATCTTTGTGACCAGATTCATATTTCCAACTATGGATTCCACCATGTCTGCAATGGATGAAGCATGTAAGGTCCATGGCACCATGGCCACAAAAGAGAATACTACATATGGAACCCCTCCTGTATTTACAGGGACGAAATAGGTGAAAATGATGCTGAATATTATCGCTGTTGCCGCGGGTTGGGCAATTGCCCACAGGCCCCCCAGGATAGATTGTTGATACCTGCCACGAATGGTACGCATCGTCCATGCCATAAGTAGGTCCCGGCGCACAAATAAGGCCCCAAAATTCCTAGTCAGCATAACCTTTTCCCACACACAGACGGTTATGTTCGGTTCGAACGATACCAGATGAATGCGATGATCGCCAAAATCAGGACGACGACCGGCACAATGCCTACGAGCAATTCGGAAATTGGATTATTGAGATCGGTGACAAAGTTCTGCGGTGATAAGGGTGCGCTCTTAGTTGCTACCGACGTCGTTTCTGATGAGCCAGTTGGCACCACTTTGGCGGAGCCGACAGTTGGCGCAGCTGTGATATTCGGGTTGGCTTGAGGTGCCACTGTTGCCAATGGCAGCTCCGGCGTTTGTAATATTGAGTATGAATACCAAACGCCGTTTCCCTTTAGACCAAAGTCAGAACGCCAGGTAACCAGCATCACATTTCCTTGACTTACAATTGCTTGGGCTGCCGTGGGATCGAACGCTTTGTCCCCAGTATGATCGCTAACAAGTGGTCCGGAAACGATCGCCTCTGGCTCAGACCAATGACCGCTTTGCCAGATACTGTGCCACATACCATGAATATCAGGATTTCCAGTAATACGTTGTCCCCAGAATAGATGTAGATTGTCACTGGAATCCACCGCAAAGGATCCCGCACCATTGTTCCCAACGTGAATAAAGGGTGCAATTGGATCGGTCCAGGTCACTCCATTATCGCTCGACGTACGCAAAAAGATCTTAGGAGGAAAATAGTACATGGCAATGAGTTGGCCGCGATTTTCTACAATAGCTGGCTCTTGTGTGCCATAGCCTGAGTCTGTCCTGGCAAGCTCAATTGGCTGACTCCATTGCTCTTGGCCCAGTTTCAGCCTCGCATAGTACGTACCTCTGCCCTGGCCTTCTGTGCTGTAAGTGCTCCATACGGCATGCAACCAGCCTGTCGCGCTAGAGTATACTTGCAGGTTATAAGGGAACAAGTCATCACTGTCAGCTAGGAACATTGCAGCTGGTTGCGTCCAGCTGCTTCCACTGTCTGAGGAATATGCAGCGTAGAATCCATGCCCAGTTTCTGTTCCGTTAAAGACGATGACCAGGTTACCTTTATCATCACCAGCGATAGAGCCGCTCTCCGGATTCAGCGCTTTGTCTCCAACCAGGACGGGTTCGGACCAAGCAGCCGCACTTGCAGCCGAAGCCAGTGGAGCCCTGACGTAGTAAATACTGGCTCCGGTATTATCGCCGCCAAAGAACACAAGATGCACAATGCCCCCTTGATCCAGAAAGGCACCGAGTAAACCGGCCTCATGCTTTTGTGGCGACAGAATAATGTCAACCGGGTTGGTCCAACCTTGCCCCAAGGTCCATTGGCTATAGACAATGGCAATCTCTTTCCCGGCGGTGCCAACCTGCTGATAAGCAAACGCGTGGACAGTGCGGTTTTGGTCGGCTATCAAAATGGGCGGTGATGTGGTGTCAGCGTAACCGGGCACGCGTTGTGGTAGCGACCAGGTGAAAGCACTCTCAGGTAAGGCTGGCGCCGCGCCCAATAGTAATACAAGGATTGCCAACATTGCGGCGACGGAGATGATCTGGCTTTTCAGCAGTTGTCCCATGCGGACCAATGGCGGCCTCACATCTGATCGTTCGAGCTTGGCAAGCACAGCGTTAAGTGTCGATTCAACCAGTCTCTAGTCGCCTGGACGGCTGGCTTGTGTCCCAAGACCGTGCCCTGGTATGCATTCGCTATCGCGGACCAGCAAAGTTGTGCGACCTGCACATGTTAAGGGTCACGCGCTGCTGCGAGAGCACCCCCGCGTCATCCGTAGCAGGCTGTAATATATACAGGTCGGCAACCGGAGCTTATTTCGGAATTCGTCCACCGCCACATGCCGTTATGTCGTCCTGCGGTCAGGTGGATCGCTGATTTCGGGCTCACAGCGGTCTGTGCCATATGCATAACGTCCTCAGGCACATTTAGACGGCTGTTATTGCGCACTGCATTATGCTGCGGCTGGAGTTTGGTACCTAAGCAATATGGCCAGTGATCAGCCATTGGCCTATACTAAGCGCTTAGTGCAATTCTAGTTATTTTATAGTTTCAGGTAAGCATAATCCAAGCGAGCAATCCCAGGAAGGGTGATGGATGGGCGCTCGACTTGGCGCGGTAACTTCAAGGATTGCTCTAGCTCGCTTGGCACGAAGGAGCTGATATTTTATGCAAATACTACTTGCTAAGTGGATATTCGAGTGCTGGCAAAGCCTGACGGTTCGCTGGTCAGTTACCATCAGGCAGATGTGGACTAACCAGCGTGCGTCTCAGTTCATTGTTATGATTGTGCTCATTAGCGGGTTGCTATCCATTACTGGTGCGTCAAGCGCAGCGACCGGTGCGTTGCAGCCACAGAATACTGAAAAACCTCTGAGCGTTGTCGCCAGCAGTCAGGTCTTCCTGCCGCTGGTTACTAAACCAGGTTTCGCGACCGGCGGATTAGGTTGGGCCATGGTAGCGGCCAATCCCCAACGAACGTCGTGGATCCCCGAAGAAGTAAGAGGCCCTTTCGGAGTGGACTGGTATCATCCGATCGAGCCGTATATCCCTAACAATGTTCAACCGATTGCCGCCAACGGCGCCATTTACGTGTCGACGGCTCGCGGTTTATACACGTTCCGCGCAAGTGACGGCACGTTGTTGTGGGTTTATCCCACGGAGCTGCCCTTAGGCAATTCTCCGACTATTGCTATTGTCAACGGCGCAAATATTGCGTATGTGGGTGGTTATGACCACCAGATTCGCGCGATAGACGCGACAACGGGCCTGGATTTGCCTGGTTATAC